>CALCQG010000095.1 GCA_937897575.1 uncultured Synergistales bacterium
TAAAATACCGTCAGGATATCGTCTCGATGCACTCCTGTCAAGGCGATATCAGAATGCGGCCAGAATGCCCTTGGCCCGGAGGCGGAAGGGGACCTCCCGCGTCTCCGGCGGAAGATGGTCCGAACGCTCCTGGGGCTGCAGGAGGACCTCTTCGATCTGGACCCAACTGCCCTTTTGTACGGTCATGGGCTCTCTCCTTCCTGTGTATGCGTGCACTGTGTAAAATACCGTCAGGATATCGTCTCGATGCACTCCTGTCAAGGCGATATCAGAATTCTGCATCTATGTACAGTGCCCGGGGCCTCGAACGACCGGATTCGAGCGGCGGCTAGTAGTCCGCCCGGCCTCCGCTCACGTCGAAGGCCATGCCGGTGATGAAGTCGACGGCCTCGGAGAGGGCCAGAAAGGCCACCATGTCGGCGACCTCCTCGGCCCGGCCAAGCCGGCCCAGGGGGATCTTCGCCGTGAAGTAGTCGATCTGGGACTGGGGCAGCCCCTCCAGCAGAGGCGTGTTGATGAGCGCCGGGCAGACGGCGTTGATCCGGATGTCGTACTGAAGGACGTCCTTCGCGGCGCTCTTGGTCAGGCCGAGCACCCCGTGCTTCGTCGCGCAGTAGGCGCCCTCCCTGGCGTTGCCCTCCTTGCCCGAGATGGAGGACATGTTGACGATCCGCCCGTAGTTGCGCGCCACCATCCGCGGCAGGAGGGCCTTCATGGTGTAGAAGAGGCTGTCCATGTTCGTCCGGACAACGGTGTCCCACTCGTCGAGGGTCAGCTCCCACAGAGGTTTCGTCGCCTGGGGGATACCGGCGTTGTTGACGAGGATCGAGATGGGGCCGACCTCCTCCTCGATCCGGGCCACCGTCCGCTCCACATCGTCGTAGGAGCACACGTCGCACCGCACGTACCGGCATTGGACGCCATCGTCCCTCAGTCCCGCAAGCGCCCGCTCCGCGTGATCGCCCCCCTCGGGGTGCAGATCACCCAGAACGACCAGGACGCCCCGTTCACCCAATTTTCGCGCCGTGGCCATTCCGATTCCACCCGTGCCGCCCGTCACGAGGGCCACCAAAGTCCCCGAGTGCTCCGCCATGCTCCCGACCTCCCCATGTCCGTCGTCGGCGCGCCTCGACATCTCCGTCTTCGCGCCGCCCTCCCCGCATTATAACAGGCTTGCAGTCCTCGTTCGATGGACAAAAGAGAAGGCCCGGCAGGGCGAACCCTGCCGGGGCTTGATCTGCGACCGAAGAGGACGAATTAACCCTTCCTGCCGAGGCGGTGCAGCATGTCCCTCGTCATGGTACCGGCACAGGGGACTGATGCGCCTGGGTATTTCAGGCCCCCACAGAAGTTAGGAGCGGAACCTCTCCGTCCCTTCTGCAGGAGGGGAGGCCCCTGTCCGGTGGGGAGGCTTTTGGCGAGGAATTATGCCTGAGAGGAAAGAGCTTCCATCGCCAGAACCGCGGAGCGGGCGAGCACGGCGGCCCCCACAGGGAGCGCGCTCTCGTCCGCGGTGAATCTCGGGCTGTGCCACGGGTATCGGGCGTCGATCGTCTCGTTGCGGACCCCGAGCCAGAACATGCACCCCGGGACGATCTGCTGGAACAGGGCAAAATCCTCCCCTCCCATGGAGGGGACCGGGGAGACGACCCTCTCCGCCCCGACGATGTCCTTTGCCGCCTGAACGCAGCAGCGGTAGGACAGCGGGTCGTTGAGCACAGCGGGGAGATCTCGCCGGATATCCACGTGGATCGGGCATCGGAAGGCCTCGGCCGTTCCTTGGGCGATCTCTCGTACCCTCTCGTGGAGAAGGTCCCGGGCCTCCGGGGAGAAGGAGCGGATCGTTCCGGTGAGAGCGATATGCTCCGGGATCACGTTGTTCGCCGCACCTCCGTGGATGGACCCGAAGGACAGGACGGCGGGCTCTTGGGGGTCCATGTTCCTGCTGACGATAGTCTGGAGGTTCATGATCAGGGAGGCCACGGCGGGGAAGGGGTCGTTGGATTCATGAGGGATCGCTCCGTGGGATCCCCTGCCCTGAACCGCAATCTTCAGAGTGTCGACGGCCGCCATCTGAGCCCCCTCCCGGACGGCGATGGAACCCGCCGGGTAGGAGGGGTGGTTGTGCAGCGCGAAGAGGATGTCTACCTTCGGGGAGGCCAGGGCACCGTCGAGGAGGAGGGTCTCCGCCCCCTTGTTGAGCTCTTCGGCGGGCTGAAAGAGGAGCACGACTCCGCCGGGGAGGAGTCCCTGTGCGGCGGCCTCCGAAAGCATCCTCGCCGCACCGAGGGCGCATGTCGTGTGTATGTCGTGACCGCAGGCGTGCATCTTTCCCGGGTACACAGAGGCAAAGGGAACGCCGGACTCCTCCTCTATGGGGAGGGCGTCCATGTCAGCCCGGATCGCCGCCACAGGTGATCCGGCGACCCTTTTGAGAACGCCGTGGACCCCCGTCCCCCCGATGGGGCGGACGACGTACCCCCACTCCTCCAAGAACGAGGCCACCAGGGCGGATGTCCTCCGCTCCTCGAAGCTGAGCTCCGGATGGCTATGAATGTCCCTCCGAACCGTCACCAGCCAGTCGTACAGCTCTTCTGCTCTCTTGAGAAAGTCCATGTGCCCGACCTCCTAAAAAGTGCGGGAGACGGTGCGTGTCCGTCTCCCGCTTACGATATTCGTCGCTATTTCCTGAGAATTTTTCCTGGGCGCGGTCCCAGAAGGGTGTTGTCCGTCACGACGGGCTGTCCGTTGACCAGCACGTGCCGTATGCCCTCCGGATACTGGTGCGGGTCCAGGAAGGTCGCCCTGTCCCGGATGGTTTGAGGATCGAAGACCACGAGGTCTGCGAAGAACCCCTCGGCGATCTGCCCTCGTCGGGTAATCCCGGCCTTCCCCGCCGGCATGGAGGTGATCTTCCGTATCCCCTCCTCGAGGGAGAGCACCCGCTCCTCCCGGACGTATTTCCCCAGCAGTCGGGGGAAGGAACCGTACCCCCTCGGATGGGGGCGCCCCCCCGCCTCGGGGGCAGTCACCCAGGAATCGGAGATCACGGCGGAGAGCGGGTGGGCGATGATGGTACGGACATCCGCCTCGTCCATGCCGAAGAGCACCATGGTTGCCTCGCCGTGGATCTCGAGGAACCAGTCGAAGAAGGCCTCGAAGGGGTCCGAGCCTCCCCGCTCCTTGATGATCTCCTCAAGGGACATCCCGGCGTACCGGGGTTCGACTCGGGACTCCGCGATGACGATGTTCCTCCAGCCTATGCCCCGGATCCAGTTCTCCTCCTTCATGCGCCCCTGCCAGATCTCGTCGGCGAGCTCGCGGCGCACCTCGGGGATCTTCAGCCGGGCGAGCATCGCCCCAATACCGCCCTCCAGAGCGCGGGAGGGGAGGAGGGAGGTTATGGTGGTCATTGCGGCGGGGTATGGGTAGACGTCGCACGTGACGTCCACCCCTCGTGCTCTGGCCTCTTCCATAATGCGCAGCGTTGCGTTCACTTTGCCCCAGTTGCCTCGCCCCGCCGCCTTGTGGTGGGAGAGCTGTACGGAGACACCGCTGGCCTCGCCAACGGCGATAGCCTCGTCCACGGATTCAATGAGCCGGTCTCCCTCGTTCCGCAGGTGCGTAACGTAGTATCCGCCGAAGGACGCCACGACCCGGGCGAGCTCCTGGAGCTCCTCCGTTCCGGTGTAACTCCCCGGGGGGTAGATGAGCCCCGAGGACATGCCGAAGGCCCCGTTCTCCAGCTCTGCACGGAGGAGTTTCTTCATGGCGGCCATCTCGTCGCCTGTCGCAGGTGTGGGATCGAAGCCCTTGACCGCGATGCGCAGCGTTCCCTGTCCCACAAGGGGGGCCAGGTTCTGAATGGTGCCGGACTGCTCCACACAGGAGAAAAATCCGCTGAGGTCGGACCACTCCCAGGAGTAGGGGTGCTTTTTGTTCAGGAAGGGTTTCAGGTAGTCCCGGACATCTTCTCTGTGTGCGTCGGAGACCGGGGCCATGGAGAGCCCGCAGTTTCCCACCACGGAGGTGGTCACCCCCTGCATGATATAGCTGTTCGCGTCGGGGTACGCGAGAATCCCGTGGTCCACGTGGTTGTGGAGATCGATGAAGCCCGGGGCGACCACGAGCCCCGATATGTCGACGGTCTCGGCGGCCTGTGCGGCGTCGAGCCTTCCCACAGCCTCGATGCGATCCCCCGAGATGCCGATATCGCCGTGGAACGAAGGGTTCCCCGTCCCGTCGCAAATCCGTCCGTTGCGCAGTATCCGGTCAAAGGCCTTCATAGATTTCACCTCTCGTCACTTACCACGGACCCACGACCTGCGGCCCGAGAACCACGGTGGGGAGCCAGCAGGACAGGGCGGGGATGTACGTGGTGAGCAGAAGTATGGGGATGCCGACAAAAAAGAGGAACTTCATCATGATGGGGACGAGCTCCATGTAGGTACACCCCGAGAGCCTGGTCCCCACGAAGATGGACATGGCGAAGGGAGGAGTGACGACCCCGAGGCCGACGTTCACGATGAGGATAGCCCCGAGATGGACCATGTTGATCCCTATCTGCTCCATGAGGGGGAGGATGAGGGGGACGCCGAGGATGAGCACGGGCGTGCCGTCCATGAACATCCCAAGGATGAGGAAGAAGACGTTCATGGAGAGGAGAATGAGCACTTTGCTGTCGAACATGCCCAGCATGAAGTTGGCCACGCTCTGCGCCGCCCCCACGCGGATGAGGTATCTGGCGAGGACCGTCCCTCCTCCGATGAGCATGACGATGACGCCCATGGAGAGGATGGAGCTGAAGGTAGCGGACCAGCATTTTTTGAGGGTGAGCTCACGGTAGACGAAGAAGCCCACGATGAAACAGTAGACGGTGGCCAGAGCTCCCGCCTCGTTGGGGGTACAGAGTCCGCCGTATATGCCCACGAGGATGAGCGCCGGGCATCCGAGGGCCGGCAGTGCCGCCCAGGTGGCGCTGCCGAGCTCCTTCACCCTGTCGCCGAAGGTGCTGGGGCCCTCCTCCTTCTCGGTGACGAGGTCGGGGTTCATGTACTGGGGGCATATGAAGTAGTTCAGGATCCCGTAGCCGAGAGCGAGAAGGAGACCGGGCACCACGGTGGACAGGAAGAGGGCCGTCACGGACTGCTGGGTCAGGACGCAGTATATCAGGGCGGGCACGCTCGGAGGGATCAGGTAGCCGAGGAAGCTCGAGGAGCAGAGCACCGCCGTGGTGTACTTGGGCTCGTAGCCGTACTTCTTCAGGCGTGGTACCAGCAGGGGGATCAGAGCGGAGATGCAGGGCACCGAGGATCCCGTCAGGGCGCCGAGGAAGAGGGTGGCCACGATGCCCACGACCTCCATCCCGCCCCGCATGCGCCCCACGAGCGCGTAGGAGAACCGGACGATGCGGTCCGCGAGCCCGGCGTCGGAAATCAGGCTTCCAGCGTAGACGAAGAAGGCGATGGCCATGATGGTGGCGTTGTTTATGGCGTGGTAGAACGTCCCGGAGATGAACGTGTAGTTCATGCCGTCCAGTATGAGCCCGGCGAGGGGGGCTCCGAAGAATACCCAGGCGAGTGGGATTCCCAGGAACATACCGCCCAGGAAGACGGTGAGCGCTACGGCGAGCCCTATGGTCATAGTGTCACTCCTCCTTCGGGTTCGGATCTGCGAAGGGCGACGAAGTTCATGGCCGTGTTATGGAGAAGATGGAAGATGCAGAGGACGAACATGATAAAGACGGCTTCGATCAGCCAGCTCGTGTTGAACCAGGGCACCAGGGTTCCCCACTCGTCGAACGAGAGGGCCTGTTTGAAGTAGGCGAAGAATGTCGGCATGAGCATGAAGATGATGCCGAGGCTGGCGGCGTTGATGAGTATCTTTGCTACCCTTGCGCTTCTTCGGCCGGAGAAGAGCCTTTCAACGAAGACGTCCACCGCCGTATGGGCATCCTCCCGCGTGGTGATCGCTATGGAGAGTATGGCGGAGAACACGAAGATGTACAGGATGAGGTCCCCCATCCACATGATCTCGAGGTGCAGCCAATACCGGTTGAAAATCTGCAGGACGGTGAACACCGTCGCGAAGACGAGGCCGAAAGCGCAGAAGAGGTTTTCGAGAAACGTAATCACGTTGACGAAGGAAAAATACAGTTTTTTCATAGGTCGGGAGGCTCCTTATCGTAGAGATTTGCGATATCCTGATGTCGACAGAGACGAGACGGGGCGTTTGTCCGGGGTTTTCGAACCTTGCGCGGGTGCCGAAGACATCCTTTGTACGGGCGAAAGGCCGCCCCCCGAAGGGGAGCAACCTTTCGCCTGCATCATGGGTTTTTCTGTAGGGTGGTTTCCGTTACTTGCCGGCTTTCTCCGCCGCCACCTTATCCCGGATGGCGGCCAAGTCGGCCTGGATCTTCTCGCCCATGTTCTGTCCCGGCCAGTGTTTCTCCAACCAGGGGTCGCAGAGCTCCTTCCAGATGGCGGGCATGTTGGCCTTCTCGCGCCATACCGCGGTCTCCTCCGGGGTGAGCCAGGTGATCTCGAAGTTGGGGTAGTCCTTCTCGAGTTTCTCGATGTACTTCTTCTCCTCGGCCTCGTAGAGGTCGTTCAGGTACTGCTCCGCTTCAGCGCCGGCCTTGAAAATGGCCTCCTTGTACTTGGGGTCGAGGCTATCCCAGAGCTTCTTGTTGATCACGACGTTGTTGGCGTCCCAGTTCAGAAGACCGTGGGTGTAGTACTTGAGGACCTCCACATGCCGTTCGTCCACGAGGGAGGGCCACATGTCCCAGCAGCCGTCCACCACTTTTCTGGAGAGAGCGTTGTAGATCTCCGCCCAGGGGATGGTCTCCATGGTCATGCCCGTTCCCGACCCCATGTTGCCGAGGCACATCACGGAGGCCATGGAGGAGGACACCCGCATCTTGAGGTTCTTGAGGTCGTCGGGGGTTCTCAGAGGCCGCACGTTGTTCGCGAGGCCGTAGGCGCCCTGGGAGCAGCTGAAGAGCATCTGGACTCCCACCTCCTGCCAGGCGACCTCCATGACCTTGAAGAGGACGCCGTCGGGGTAGGCATAGGCCACCCTGGCTTCGTCGAAGGTGCTCACAGTCCAGGGCATCCAGTTCATCATGCCGCCCGGAACGAGGTTGACGTAGGGGGACAGGGTGGCGATCTCAATGCTGCCGTCTCGAACGCCGTGAAGGGATTCGTCGTGGGTGCCGAGGAGACCGTTGGAGTACAGCTTGATCTCGATGTCTCCGTTGGTGTACTCCTTCACCTTGTCACAGAAGAACTGGTAGCCTTTGTCCGCCACGGGACGCGACCACGGCTGCGCGAAGGACCATTTGTACTTCGGGGCGGCGCTGGCGATCCCAGCGAAGAGGAAAAGGAAGAGAACGACCAAGAGGGAACGTTTCGTTATTTTATGCATCCTGCATGCCTCCTTTGGCAAAGATGTTTGTCATTATACAGAGATCGGGTTCCTTTGTCGATTCACTTCAGCGCCGGGGCAAGGAGCCCTCTTCCCCCGGTCAGCGTATCCTTTTGCGAAGCAGCCTCCCCGGCGTTTTCCCGGTGTGTTCTCCCTCCTCGAGGACTTTCTCCCCTCGGACGTATACGGAGGTGATACCGCTGGCCAGGCGGGCGGGGTCCTTGTAGGTCGCGTGATCCTGAACAGAGTCGGGATCGAAGATCAGAAGGTCGGCGTCCATGCCGGGACGGAGGACACCTTTCCCGTGGAGTCCGAGGCGGGCTGCGGGAAAGCTCGTCATTTTCCGGATGGCGCTTTCAAGGGAGAGGGTCTTCTCCTCCCGAACATACCGGGCGAGCACTCTGGGGTTTGTCCCGAAGCTCCTGGGGTGGCTCTTCCCTCCCGGAGCAGCGGGGATGGAGTCCGAGGCCACCATTGTCGCCTCATGACGAAGGACCTGCCTCACGTCATCGTCGTTTATGGCGTCGTAGCACGCAAGGTCGCACCCCTCGTTTTTCTCGATGATCCAGAGCGCCACATCCAAAGGATTCCGCCCCATCGCCCTGCCGATCTCCTCGAGACTTTTCCCCTCGCACTCCGGGGTGTGGGGGGTGTAGGTCACGAGAGCCCCCGCAGGGCCTCCGCCGTTTCGGAGCATGCTCTCCCAGGAACATGGTTTGCCGGTGTCCATGGAGTCCTCCATCTCTCGAAGAACCCGTTGTCGCGTATCGGGGTCCTTGAGACGGGCGCAGGTTTCCCCGATGCCCCCCTCCTGAGCCCAGGGGGGGAGGCAGGCCCGCACGCTGGTGCTGCAGGAGGTGTAGGGGTACTGATCGATGGTGACGTCAACACCTTGGGTGCGCGCCTCGTCGACCATCCTCAGGGATTCCGTGACGAGCCCCCAGTTGTCCCGCCCAAGCGCCTTGTGATGGGAGATCTGCACCGGTATGCCCGCCTGCCGGCCGATGTTTATGGTGTCCCTGACGGAGTCGAGCAGAAAGGCCGACTCATTTCTCATGTGGGAGAAGTACAATCCCCCGGTCTCTTTCAGCACCTGCGCCAGCTCGATCAGCTCCTCCGCGGAGGAGTACACCCCCGGAGGGTAGATGAGCCCCGTGGTCATGCCGAAGCACCCCGAGTCCATTCCCTCTCTGAGCAGGGCTTTCATGTGATCCATCTCCTCCCGGGAGGGCGGTCGGTTTTCGAAACCGAGCGTGGCGGCTCGAATCGTCCCATGTCCGACGAAGGCGGCGACGTTTCCGGCAAGAGGAAGTTTCTCCACGGTCCGGAACCAGTCCTGGAAGGTGGTCCAGTCCCATGGGATATCCGTTCCCGCCAGAATGAATCCCAGGTAGGACTTCAACAGGCCGACATAGCGGCTGTCCAAAGGAGCTGCGCTCTGACCGCACTGCCCCACGGCCTGGGTGGTCACGCCCTGGCAGAGCTTCGATACCATCACGGGGTCCCGAAAGATTACAAAATCGGAGTGGGTGTGAAGATCGACGAATCCCGGACAGAGCACCCTGTCCTGTACGTCCACTCTCTCCTTGGCACAGTCCGGGGGGAGGTCCCCCATGTCGGCGATGATCCCGTCCTGTACTGCAACATCTCCGCGATACCAGGGATTTCCCGTCCCGTCCACAATTCTGGCTCCCTGGAATACAACATCCCACACGGCAATTCCTCCTTCTGCGTTGTCGCTATTTCTCTCCGATAAGTAGTATAACAGGATGGCAGCGTGAAACGGCGAGAGCCTCACGACAATGGGGTGTACCGGAGGCGCCGGGAAAGGAATCAGGTCCTCTGTCGCCTTCTGTCGGGATGGACTGGTGACGAACCACTTCAATCCTCCGGGGCACCCCGGACGTGGGGAACAAAAGAGAGGACGCGGACCGCGCTATCGCTGCAGCCGAGCAGGAGCCCTCCACACCACGAAAAAGCCGGGGCCCTTCCCGTACGGGAAAGGCCCCGGAGATCACTGTCAGTAGTCTCTTACAGGCGTTCCTTCAGCCGTTTGAGCATGTCCCTCGTCATCTCGTCGAGGCCGAACTTCGGGGCGAACCCCCACTCCTCCCTGGCGGCCGTGCAGTCCAGGGAGTCGGGCCAGGACTCGGCGATCCCCTGGCGCAGCGGGTCCACGTCGTAGTCCATGGTGAAGCCGGGCAGGACCTTGCGGATGGAGGCGGCGATCTGCTCGGGTTCGAAGCTCATGGCCGAGATGTTGAAGGCGTTCCGGTGGACGAGCTTCGCCGGGTTGGCCTCCATGAGCTGCACCACGGCGGAGAGTGCGTCGGGCATGTACATCATGTCCATGTACGTTCCGGCGGCGATGAAGCTCGTGTAGGAACCCTTCTTCAGGGCGTCGTAGTAGATGTGCACGGCGTAGTCCGTGGTCCCTCCGCCGGGGAGCGCCTCGTAGCTGATGAGGCCCGGGAAGCGGAGCCCCCGTGTGTCCATCCCGAATTTCCTGTGGTAGTAGTCGCAGAGCAGCTCCATGGTGACCTTGGCCACGCCGTAGATGGTGGTGGGGCGCTGGATGGTGTCCTGGGGCGTGTTCTTCGCCGGGGTGGAGGGTCCGAAGGCGGCGATGGAGCTCGGGAAGAAAAAGGCTGCGCCGCACTCCCGGGCGGCCTCCAGTGCGGCGCAGGAGCCGCACACGTTGATGTCCCACGACGTGAGGGGGTCCCCCTCGCCCTTGGCCGAGAGGACGCCGGCCAAATGAATCACCGTGTCCGCCCCGAAGGAGCGCAGCATGTCGGCGAAGGCCTTTCCGTCCCGCACGTCGAGCAGGTCGAAGGGGCCGCCCTCGGACACGGGGCCAGGGATCACCCGTCTGGCCGTGGCCAGGACGTTCTCCGCGCCGTAGATCGCCCTGAGGTGCGGGGTCAGTTCGACGCCGATCTGACCGCCGGCGCCCGTGACGACGATGCGTTTCATCGGATGACCCCCATCTCGCGTCCGACGGCTGTGAACTGCTCCACGGCGAACCGAAGGTCGTCGTCCGTGTGGGCGGCGGAGACCATGGCGCGGATCCGCGCCGTCCCCCTCGGGACCGTGGGGAAGACGATGGCCGTGGCGAAGACGCCCCTCTCGAAGAGCTTGGCGCTGAAGTCCTTGGCCGCCTGGGCCTCGCCGATGATCACGGGGGTGATGGGCGTTTCGCTGTTCCCCGTGTCGAATCCCGCGGCCTTCAGGTCTCTCTTGAGCGTGTCGCCGTTCTTCCACAGCCTCTTCACGAGGTCGTCGCTCTCCTGGAGGATCTCCACGGCGGCGAGGTTCGCCGCCACGTCGGGGATGGTGAGGGCGCTGCTGAAGAGGTTCGTCCGGGCCTTCTGGCGCAGGTAGTCCACGAGGATCGCGCTGCCGGCCGCCATGCCGCCCATGACGCCGAAGGCCTTGGACATGGTGCCGATCTCCACGTCCACCTTCCCGTGGAGCCCGAAGTGGTCCACGATGCCCCGGCCTCCCTTGCCCAGGACGCCCTCGCCGTGGGCGTCGTCCACCGCTACGATGACGCCGTACCGCTCGCAGAGCGCCACGATCTCCGGAAGCTTGGCGACGTCGCCGTCCATGGAGAAGACGCCGTCGGTGATGAGGAGTCTCTTGCCGTTGGGCGCCTCGTTCTCCCTGAGCTTCTTCTCGAGGTCCGCCATGTCCGAGTGCTCGTACCGGACCACCTTGGCCTTGGAGAGCTTGCAGGCGTCGATGATGGAGGCGTGGTTCAGGGAGTCGCTGAAGATCACGTCGTCGGCCGACGAGGCCAGAGTGGGGATGACGGCGAGGTTGGCGCAGAACCCCGACTGCACGACGATGGCCGCCTCGGCACCCTTGAAGGCCGCGAGTCTCTTCTCGAGCTCGATGTGGGGCGTCATGGTCCCCGCGATGGTGCGCACGGCCCCCGGCCCCACGCCGTACCGGTCGGCGTACTCCTTCACCTTCCGCACGAGCCTCGGGTCGTTGCACAGACCGAGATAGTTGTTGGAGCAGAGGTTCAGGTACTTTTTCCCTCCGATGACGACCCAGGCCCCCTGGGGGCTCTCGAGGGTCCGTATGGTGCCGTACAGTCCGTTCTGTTTCATGGTCTCCAGTTCTTCTGCGAGGAATTTCATTGGGACGGCCATGCGGGAATCACTCCTTGACGTATGAGATTGAGGTATGCATAGAAAGTATGATGATTGCCCGTTCTTCCTGTCAATGGGGTATAATTTTGACAGAGTTCCTATATTTCAGGGACGGAGAAATATATTATTATTCGCCCACCACTTCGGAGAGGAGACGGAACGATGAGCAGGGAGATAACTCTCGAGGAGATCGCGGCTCGCACCAGCGGCAGCAGCTCGGCCCCCTACTACATCGCCGGGGTGCTCCGGGAGGCCATCTACCGGGGCATCCTCCCCGAGGGGAAGCCGCTGCACCAGGCCCAGCTCGCCCAAAGGCTGAGCGTCAGCCCCATCCCGCTGCGGGAGGCCCTCCGTCTCCTCGAGACCGAGGGGCTCGTGGCCTTCGACGGGTACAAGGGGGCCGTCGTGACCGTCCTCACCGTGGACGAGGCCCGGGAGCTCTACGAGATGATCCTGGCCATGGAGTCGAACCTCATGCGCGTGGCCTTCCCGGGCATCACGAAGCGCATCGTCGATGAGGCGGAGAAGGTCCTGGAGGAGATGGAGCGGGAGGACGACTGCATCCGGTGGCGCGATCTGAACCAGGACTTCCACAACCTGTTCTACGAGGCCACCGAGCGCCCTCTGACCATCGACATGCTCGTCCGGCTCCGGCAGAAGACGGACCGGTACATCCGGATCCACCTCGCCTCCATGCGGAGCGAGTCGGAGCGCCAGCACCGGGACATGCTCGACGCCATACGGGCGGAGGACCTGGAGAAGGCGGTGGAGGCTCTTCGGAACCACCTCACCTACACGTCCCACGACCTTCAGCTCTGCATGAAGCAGGAGGGCGGCAAGAGAAAGTAGGGGGCCTTCGACCGCCCCGAAGCATCGGGCCCGCCGCGGGGCGACGCACCCTTGCGGGGCGGCTCCTCCGGATGTGCCGGACCTGCCATGTCCCTTCATGGCGGCGGGCTCTGGGGGTTTCGCAACCGCCGGGACGCTTTCCCATCGTCGCGGCGTAGGGTATGCTGTGTCCGGTACGAAGTGCAAGCGAAAGGGGCTGCATGTCATGCTCGAGACGGTGGATCTCTCCCTGTCGATGAAAAAGAAGGAGTACAAAAGCGCATTGGACGACCTCGCGCCGCGCCTCGGGGCCCTTCAGAGGAGGGCACGGGAGGAGGGCGTCCCGGTCCTGATCCTCATCGAGGGGTGGGAGGGGGCGAACAAGGGGCGGCTTGTGAACGAGTTGCTCCTGACGCTGGACCCGAGGGGCTACCGCTTCCACGCCTTCGAGCGGCGAGGCGACGAGGAGTACCCCTTCCTGCTCCCCTATCTGGAGGTGACCCCGCCCAGGGGCGAGTTCGCCGTCTTCTCGGGCGGTTGGTACGCCGAGGTGCTCCTTCGGCGCCTGCTCCGCGGGGAGGAGCGGTCGGACTGCACGGCCGCCTTCCGGGACATATGCGCCTTCGAGAGGCAGCTTGCCGACGCCGGGGGCGTGGTGCTCAAGTTCTTCTGCCATATCGACAGAAAGGAGCAGAAGGCCCGGCTGAAGGAGCGGGAGGGCGACCTCGACCTCGCGTGGTTCGTGACGCCCGAAGCCTGGGAGGAGAACAAACGGTACGACGACTTCCTCCTCTGCGCCGAGGAGATGCTCTCCTCCACGGGGACGGAGTACGCCCCCTGGACCCTGGTGCCGGCGACGGACTTCCAGTACGCCGCCTGGAAGATCCTCTCCACGGTGGAGCGGGTCCTGGACGACTGTCTCGCCCGGAAGCGGCACCCCGCTCAGGACTCCCTGCTCGAGGGGGTGTCCGACGGCGAGAGCGCCCTCCTGTCCTCCATGGAACCCGAGGGGGCGATGGAGGACCAGGAGTACGACGATCGGCTCAGTGAGCTGCAGAGGGAGCTGCGGTCCCTGGAGCTCCGGGTGTTCCGCGAAAAGCTCCCCGTGGCCCTCGTCTTCGAGGGCGTGGACGCCGCGGGCAAGGGCGGCGCCATCCGCCGCGTGACGGAGAGCCTCTACCCCATGAACTACACCGTCTACCCCGTCGGCGCCCCCGACGACCAGGAGAGACGGCACCACTACCTCTGGCGCTTCTGGAAGAACTTCCCGAGGGACGGCCACGTGGCGATCTTCGACCGGAGCTGGTACGGCCGCGTCCTCGTGGAGCGCGTGGAGGGGCTCTGCACCCCCGAGGAGTGGCAGAGCGCCTATCGGGAGATCAACGAGATGGAGCGCCACCTCTCGGACTACCGGACGGTGCTGGTGAAGTTCTGGCTCCAGATCGACAAGGACGAGCAGCTCGCGCGCTTCGAGAGCCGGGGCGGCGACCCGGAGCGCTCCTGGAAGCTCACGCCCGACGACTGGCGGAACAGGGACAAGTGGGACCTGTACCAGACGGCCGCCGCCGAGATGCTGCTGCGCACGAGCACATCCTACGCCCCCTGGACGGTGGTGGCCACGAACTCCAAGAGGCTCGCCCGAATCCGGATCCTCACGGCCGTCACGGAGAGCATCCGGAGAGCCCTCGGGCAGGAGGGGCGACGGAAGAGATGACGGGACGCGCCGCACCCCCCGAGCCCGCCCTCACCTTCGAGGGAGTGTCCTTCTCCTACGGCGGGTGCGACCTCGTGCTGTCCGATGCCACCTTCTCCGTCCCCGAGGGGGAGTTTCTCGTGGTCATCGGGCCCAACGGCGGCGGCAAGACCACGCTGCTCAAGCTCGCCCTGGGCCTGCTCGAGCCCCTGGCCGGGACGGTGACCCTCTTCGGCCTGCCGCCCCGGGAGGGGGGCCGGCTCGTGGGGTACGTGCCCCAGGACGCCGGACGGAACAGGGACTTCCCCATCACGGCCCTCGAGGTGGTCCTGCAGGGGCGCCTCGGACGCCGGTCGGACGGGCGAGGGTGGCGCTACGACGCCTCGGACCGGGATCGGGCCGGAGCGGCTCTCGCCCTCATGGGCATGGAATCCTTCGCGCACCGCCCCATGGGGCGCCTCTCCCAGGGGCAGCGGCAGCGCGTCCTCATCGCCCGGGGCCTGGCCCCCGATCCGCGGATGCTTCTCCTGGACGAACCTCTGGCCAGCATCGACCAGGAGAGCCGCGAACTGCTCCTCTCGAAGCTCGCCTCCCTCGCCGGGGAGAAGACCGTGGTCATGGTAAGCCATGACCTCTCCGCTATCTCGGGGCACGCCACGGCCGTCGCCTGCGTGGACCGGTCGGTGCACTACCACGACTCGGGGGAGATCAGCGCCGATCTCCTCGAGGAGGCCTACGGCCAGTGTCCCGTCGAGCTCATCGCCCACGGCATCCCACACCGGGTCCTGGCCGTCCATAGGACGAGCGACCATGACTGAACTCCTCCACTTCGAGTTCATGCGGAACGCCCTGCTCGCGGCGCTGTTGTGCGGCGTGCTGTGCGGCATCCTGGGGACGGTCGTGGTGGTGAAGCACTACGTCATCCTCGCGGGCGGCGTGGCCCACGCGGCCTACGGCGGCGTCGGCCTAGCCCTCTTCCTCGGCGTCTCGCCCCAGCTCGGGGCCCTTGGGTTCGCCCTCGCCGTGGCGCTCCTTATGGCCTGGATCATGCTTCGCTCGCCCGCCCGATCCGACGCCATCATCGGCGTCCTCTGGGCCGCGGGCATGGCGGCGGGGGTCCTCTTCGCCGACCTCACGCCGGGGTACGGCGCCGACTTCATGAGCTACCTCTTCGGCAGCATCCTCACCGTCTCGGCCGCGGATCTGCGCCTCACGGCCGCCCTGCTGGGCCTGGTCCTCGCCGTGGGCGTGCGGTGGCATCGCGAGATCGCGGCCTTCTCCTACGATGAGGACTTCGCCAGGACCAGGGGCGTCCCCGTCACGGCCCTCCACTTCCTCGTGGTGGCCCTCATATCGCTGGCCGTGGTGCTCACGATTCGAGTCGTGGGGCTCATCCTCGTCATCGCCCTCTTCACCATCCCCGCCTCCATCGCCGAGCGGATTTCGTCGACGCTCTGGGGCGTCATGGCCTCAGCCTCCCTGTTGGCCGTGTTCTTCTCCGTCGCCGGGCTCGCCCTGGCCGTCCGCTTCGACCTCACGGCGGGGGCGGCCATCGTCCTCGTGGCGGCCGCAGGGTACGCCCTGTCCCTCATTCTGCCCGGCAACGACCGCTGACCGCCGCCCTCTTTCGTCAGCGCCGCTCCCTGTCATTCATCTCCGGAAAAGGCCCTGAATGCGGTCCCGCGAGTTCTCCAGATGGAGGACCGCCGCATCCCGGGCGCGTTCGGGCTCGCTCTCCCTGATGGCCTCCACGAGGTTGTGATGCTCCTCAAAGACCTGGTCCGGCCATTTTTCGTAGGGAAGCTGCTCCCGGCCGTCGTGCCCTATGGACGTTATCCCCTCGGTGTAAATCCTGGACGTCCCCTCGTATATTCGTATGAGGACCTGGTTGTGGGCCGCCTGAACGATGGCCGTATGGAGGATGGCGTTGTATCGGACGCCCTGTATCCCCATGTCGGGGGCCTTTCTCTCCCGGAGTTCGGCCAGATGGTCCATGACCCTCCGCATGGCGGCTATGTCCCGCTCGTCCCGCCGCTGGGCGGCGAAGTACGCCGTCGGCCCTTCGATCATGGTGCGGAGCTCGAAGACCTGGGTGATGGCGTCCACGGGCCACACGGAGAGGAGATTCAGGCTGTCGAGGAGCCGGTGCGTCCCCTTCCCGCCGACGAAGATGCCCTGCCGCTCCCGGATGTCGATGACGCCCAACGTCTCCAGGGAGATGAGCACGTCCCGCATGTAGGACCGCGTGACCCTGAATCGCTCCGCGAGCTCCCGTTCGGGCAGCAGCATGCCGTTCCTCGTGATCTCCTCGGACTGGATGGCGCGATAGACCTTTTCGATCATGTCCCTCTTCCTGTCGTTCATTCCCATCTTCCTTTCTCGGGGAACTCGATGACGATTGTCGCGCAATCGCCCCGTTTTTTCAATTTGAGGTTGTTGTGATACGATAGTATCACATGGCCGGTCTTGGTCGGTCAGAGGTCTGTTCCGTCGGAGGGGGAGGGTGTCATGGAGCATGTTTTCCTGAAAATAGAGGCGAAGGACAACGTAGCGGTTGCGTTGCGGGCTCTGTCCAAAGGGACCAGCGTGTCGTCGGGCTCCGAACGCGTCACGCTTGTCGACGATATCCCCGCCTACCACAAGTTCGCGGTTCATGCCATCGCGAAGGGTGCAGGGGTCGTCAAGTACGGGGAGCGCATCGGCGATGCCACGGCGGATATCGCGCCGGGCGAGCATGTGCACGTTCATAACGTGATGAGTCGGCGGGGGTGAGGGAAATGGCGACGGAGATACTGGGCTACAGAAGAAAGGACGGAACGGTCGGGATTCGGAACAAGGTGCTCGTCCTCCCGTCGGTCGTCTGTTCGGCGGAGACGGCGCGGATGATCTCGATGCAGGTTCAGGGGACGGTGGCCCTTCAGAACCATCTGGGGTGCGGGCAGATCGGCCGTGATGCGCGCATGACCATCGACACCCTCGTGGGGCTCGGAAGGAACCCCAACGTGTTCGGCGTCCTCGTGGTCGGCCTCGGATGCGAGACGGCCCGTCCCAGGGAGGTGGCGAAGGCCATCGCCGAGAGCGGGAAGCCCGTGGAGTGCGTCGTCATTCAGGAGGCGGGGGGGACGCTTCACGCCGTCCAGCAGGGTGTCCGGCTCGCGATGGACCTCGTGGAGCGGGCGAGTCTCGAGCAGAGGGTCCCCTGCGACGTGTCCGATCTCGTCGTCTCCGTGGAGTGCGGCGGGTCGGACCCCACGTCGGGGATCGCGGCGAACCCGGCGGTCGGCTCGGCGTCGGACATGGTCGTTCGCCAGGGGGGGACGGTCATCCTGAGCGAGACGACGGAGCTCATCGGCGCGGAGCACATCCTCGCCGCCCGGTCGAGGACGCCCGAGGTGGGCGAAGCGCTCTGCGCCATATGCCATCAGATGGAGCAGCGGGCGCAGGATATGGGGACGAGCCTCAGGGGGGGGAACCCCTCGCCTGGGAACATCGCCGGCGGGCTGACGACCCTCGAGGAGAAGTCCCTGGGCTGCGTCCACAAGGCGGGAACCTCCGTGTTGCAGGAGGTGCTCCCCTACAGCGCCGCCCCGACGAGGAAGGGGCTCGTCATGATGGACACTCCCGGCTTCGATGTGGACTCCGTGACGGGCATGGTTGCCGGGGGGTCCCAGATCTGCGTGTTCACCACGGGGCTGGGGACTCCCGTTGGGAACCCCATCGTGCCCGTGATCAAGGTGACGGGCAATCCGGCGACCTTCGCGAAGATGCGGGACAACATCGACATCAATGCCGGAGTCATCCTGGAGGATGGGGTCTCCATCGACACGATGGGGGCCGTCCTGTTCGACGAGATAGTGGCCGTGGCAAACGGCAAGCAGACCCGGTCGGAGATTCTCGGTTTTTGCGAATCGAGCTTCTGGCGCGCGGGGACGTGCGTGTAACGTGAAGGGAGTGTTCTCGACAGCATGGTGGTAGGGCGGAGAGATCCGGACGACAAGACGGAAGCGTATTATGTCGGGCTCATGAGCGGGGCGGGCTACAGGAAGGACGATCTGCGGCGGCCCGTCATCGGCATCGTGAACTCCTGGACGGAGGTGAACCCCGGGCACAAGTCCCTCCGGGAGCTGGCCCAGTACGTCAAGGAAGGGGTCTGGGCGGCGGGGGGGACCCCCGGCGAGTTCAACGTGCCCGCGCCCTGCGACGGGATCGCCCAGGGACCGGGCATGCACTACGTGCTGCCCCAGCGGGACCTCATCGCCGCGTCCGTTGAGGCCATGGTCGAGGCCCACGGCTTCGACGGTCTGGTCATGATGGCCGGCTGCGACAAGATCATCCCCGGGATGCTCTTCGCCGCGGCTCAGCTGGACCTGCCCACGCTGTTCATAACGCCCGGCGCCATGGTCCCCTACGCCGAAGGGGGCAGGGAGTACGTCACCTGCGACCTCAAGGAGGCCATAGGGAAGAGGAACAGCGGCTTCATAGACGAAAAAACCTTCGAACGGTGGACGGCCTGTTTCTGCTCCTCCAGCGGGGTGTGCTCCATGTTCGGCACGGCGAACACCATGGGGACCTTCCTCGAGGCGACGGGCGTGGCACCCTTCGGCTCGGCCACCATGCTCTTCTGCGACGGCGGCAAGATGAGGCAGGCGCGGGACGTGGGCGAACGAATCGTCTCCCTGGTGCGGGAGGGCATCTCCTTCAGGACGATCATGACGGAGGGGGCGCTCACGAACGGCATCAAGTACGTCTCCGCCTCAGGGGGTTCCACGAACGCCGTGCTCCACACCCTGGGGTTCGCGAAGATCCTTGAGGTGCCTCTCGACCTGAAGCGATTCGACGAGATCCAGTCCTCCGTCCCCGTGGTGGCGAAGTTCAAGCCATCGGCGGAGAAGAACATGAGCGACTACCACAGGGCCGGGGGCGTGCTGGGCGTCCTCTCGACGATCCGGGGGGCCCTCGACGAGTCCGTCCCTCTCGCCATGGG
>CALCQG010000096.1 GCA_937897575.1 uncultured Synergistales bacterium
GGCACCACGAGGCCGCCGTCGCCTTGAATGGGCTCTATGACGATGGCCGCGACCTCCTCGGGCGGTACGTTTGTGGCGAAGGCGATGCGGATCTGCTCCAGGGCGTAGTCCGTCACCTGGTCCTCCGTCATGCCGGGGAAGGGCGGCCGGTAGGGGTCGGGGAAGGGCACGTGGTGGATGTCCGGCAACGTGGGACCGAGGCCGCGGTGCATGGGGAGGCTGACGGCGCTGAGGGACAGCGCACCGTAGGTGCTGCCGTGGTAGGCCCGGAGGTAGGCAAGAATCTTCGGACGCCCCGTGGCGATCCGGGCGAGCTTGATGACCCCGTCGTTGGCATCGGACCCGGCGAGGCCGTAGTAGGCCCGCTTCCGGAAGGTGCCCGGGGTGATGGAGAGCAGCTCCTTCGTCAGGGCGACGATGGGCTCGTGGTACATGTACACCGACGTGTAGAGGATGAGCTCCTCGCTCTGCCTTCTGATGGCCTCCACGACCTTGGGGTGGCAGTGCCCCGTGTTGATCGCCCCGGCGCTGGCGAGAAAGTCGATGTACCGGTTCCCGTCCAGGTCTTCCACCGTAGCCCCTCTGCCCCGTTTGACGGCCAGGGGGAAGTAGGGTATCTTGGCCGCCGGCGACGTGAGGGCCTTGTCCTCCTCCACGAGGCGGAGGCAGCGGCTCCTGTCCTTTGTGTCCACAAACATGGGTCTGTCCTCCTTTTGCGTTGCCTATGAAAAAGGCGGAAGGCCGGGAGCGCCTTCCGCCTCTGTCGTCGTCCAGGCGCCTAACGGGCTATTCCGGACTCCGTGTAGATTCTGTCCATGAGCTCCTTGCCGACGAGCCCCTCCATCTTCGGCCACACGGTCTTGCGGACGTGGCCAGCCACCGCGTCGAGCTGTTCCTGGGTCAGAGTGACCACGTTCCAGCCGTACTCCGTGGCGAGCTTCTGGCGGTACTCCTCGTCCACCTGGTCGGCCCTGGCCCACTGCACCTCGGACTCCTCCTGGGCGGCCTTCAGCATGACCTCCTGATCGGCGGGGCTGATCTTGTTCCAGAGGTCCATGTTGATGGCGAACCACCAGGACTCGAAGAAGTCGTTGTACTGAATCCAGACCTTGTTGACGTCCTTGAACTGCCAGGCCTGGAAGGGGGGCCCTCCCATCTGGCCGTCGGCTATGCCCGTCTGAATGGCGCTGTAGGCCTCGGCATAGGGGATCGGGGTCGCGATGTAGCCGAGAGCCTCATAGGTCCACTCGCAGGGCTTGATGGGCATGACGCGGACCTTCATGCCGTGGGATGCGCCGGGCTCGGCGTACTTCTCGGGCAGGGTCTTCAGGGACACGCCGGACATGCCCAGAGGCACCACGGCCAGGGCCTTGATGTTGTGCTTCGCCCAGAGGTCGACGATGATGTTGTACGCCCATCCGCCGGGACCGTAGACCTTCTGCGCCTCGGCGGAGTTGGTCACGATATAGGGGAAGTAGTAGGCGAGATTGAGCTGGGGGTCGAAGTTCGAGTTGGCCTGGGCAAGGCTCATCTCGATGGAGCCCCGCTGAACCATCTCGAAGACCTCGGTCCAGTCGCCCAGGACGCCGCCCGAGAAGACCTGGATCTCGATCCGTCCCTCGGTGCGCTCCTTGACCTTCTGGGCGAAGGCAAGGGCCCGCAGGTCATAGTCGCTGCCCACCGGGTGGACCTGGGCGAGGCGCATCTTCATGGGCTCCGCCGCCTGGATGGGCGCAGCGCATAGGACCAAAAGCGCGGTCAGCGTGAGCGCTACGGCCAGTGTGAATCGCTTGTTCATGGTATCCCTCCTTGAGTTGAGAGTGGTATCCTGTCTCTGCCGCCGAGTCGGAATGACGCGTTCTCCGGTGTATGTGGCTGTCCGACGATCCCCTCCTTTGCGTGCAATGGCGCGGGTCTTACTTTATCCCCATGATAAGCCGCGGCAGGAAGAGCGAGAACGCGGGGACATAGGTCGTGAGCGCGATGACCGGCAGAAACCCGAAGACCATGTAGATCAGCGCCGGTTTGATGTACTCCCCGATCTGGACGTTGCCCACCCGGCCGCCCAGGTACAGGATGGGGGCCGTGGGCGGGGTGACGTTCCCCAGGCCCAGGTTCGTCCCCAGGATGGCGGCGAAGTGGATGGGGTGCACGCCGATCTGGAGCATGAGGGGCATGAGGAGGGGCGCCGCGAGCATGGTGCCGCTCAGGTCGTCCATGAGCATCCCGATGATGATCAGGAAGATGTTCACCATGAAGAGGATGAAGTACTTGTTGTCTGACGTCCCGAGCAGGAAGTTGGCGATCTTCATGGGGACCTGCTGCATGGTGTAGAGCCGCCCGAGGATGGTGACGAAGAAGAGCATGAGGACGATGACGCCGCTGGTGGTCGCGGCGCTCTTCAGGGCCGAGCCGAGTCCCCTGAGGGTCAGCTCCCGGTGGATGAAGAACCCGACGAGGGTGGCGTACCCGACCGCGACGGCGGCGGCCTCGGTGGGGGTCGTGACGCCGCCGTAGATCCCGCCGAGGATGATGACGGGCATCAGAAGGCTCCAGAAGCCTCTGCGGGCGCTGGTCGCGATGAGCTTGTTCCGCTCTCTGGGCGGAAGGGGGGTGTCCACCTTCACGGAGGGGAACCGGCCCACCATGAAGTAGTTGATGGTGCAGAAGATGATGGTGGTGAGGATGCCGGGGATAACGGTGGACAGGAAGCAGGCCGCCACGGACTGCTGGGTGACCCATCCGTAGAGAATCATGGGGACGCTGGGGGGGATGAGCTGCCCCAGCACTGCGGCGCAGCTGATCATGCCCGTGGCGTACCCTCTGGGGTAGCCGAGCTCCTCGAGGCGGGGGATCATGATGCTTCCGATGCAGGCCACGGCCGACGACGCCGTGCCGGAGATGGAGCCAAAGATGGCGCAGGCCACGATGCTCGCCGCGCCCATGCCGCCGCGGATGCGCCCGAGCATGGAGTTGGCGAAGTCCGTCAGCTTGACGGCGATGCCCGCCGAGCTCATGAGGGCGCCGGCGATGATGAAGAAGGGGATGGAGAGGATCGTCAGGGAGTTCAGCCCCCGGAAGCCGATGGTCATCAGGAAGGAGAAGTCGGGGAAGTAGATGACGCCCATGTAGACGGCGGCCAGCATGAAGCAGAACGGCACGGGAATGCCGACGATGATGCTCGAGATCAGGATGAGCAGGTCGATTACGATATGGGGATCCACTGTAGTATTCCTCCTCTTACTATTTTACTGCTCGTTCGACGTCTCGGGCAGGGCCAGGGGAGGATACCCGGCGGCCTTTCTGACGTTGTCGATGAACTCGACGAAAAAATAAAAGGACATGAGCGCCGAGGAGACCAGTAGGCTCGTCTGGGCGTAGACCATGGGGATCATCAGGGCCGGGGACTTCTCTCCCGACTTGAGGGACCACTGGACGTAGTCCCAGCACCAGCTCGTCATGATGCAGGCGAGCACCACGGTGGCGAGGGAGACCACGGCCTGGATCGACCCCGAGACCCTCTGGTTCTTCACGAAGGAGGTCACAAGGTCCGCCTTGATATGGTTCCGTTCCCGGGCGCCCGAGGCTGAGCCCACCATGTACATCCAGAACCCCGTCATGCAGGCGAGCTCTTCGACGCCCATGAGGGGGAGCTTGAACACGTACCGGAGAGCGACCTGGATTAGGATCAGGGAGACCAGTATGACGGCCGTGACGATCATCACCGCCCCCTCGATCTTGCGCAAGAGGATCCAAATGGCGTAAAAAAGTGTCTTCATATGCTCTCCTACCCTTCCCTCTGTCGTTTTGCTGCCGGATCAGGCGAGGTCCTTCAGGACCTTGTCGACGAAGGCCTCGTTCCGCCGGATTTCCGCTGCCAGATACCGCTTATCCGCCGGGGAGAGGCTCTCCTTTCCGACCGCCCCCTGCTTCAGGGCGTTTCGGATGAAGGACGAGCGCATGGTGTCGAGGTTCACCTCCCTGGCCCGGATCTTGCCCGGGTGGTCGGGCAGGACGATGGTGGTCCCCGGTTTCTCCCTGTCGGGATCGCCGCTCTCGACGCGCACCCCCATCTCCTTCGCGAAGGCGAGCTGGGCGTAGTGGTGCTTCCCGGCCCCCGTGTACTCCGTCTCCTGGACGACGATGATGTCGTCCTCGTCGAACTCCTGGGCGAGGGCGAAGGCCGCCGTCAGGGCCGTGTTGCCCGCCGGGCCCCGTTCGAACCCCTCGAGTTGGGCGAGGGCCTCGGTGATGTAGAAGACCTCTCCCTGGTTCACCGTCACGTACCGGTCGAGGTAGCGCAGCGGCCGCGCGGCGTTCCTCGGGACGTCGGAGCGGTCCGGCCACGTGGCGAAGGGAACGCCGAACCCCGTGTGCCCCGTGGTGAAGGACTTCCTGTTGAAGTCCCGGTCGCTCGCCATATGGAGCCCTTCGAGGTTGACGCTGGCGCCGATGATGGGCACGTCCTCCGCCCCGGCCTTCCGGAGCCCCCGGGCGGTCCCCGTCACGTTGCCGCCGCCGGCGTGGGTGACCACAACGGCCGCCGGAAGGGCGCCGTGCATGGACCGGCACTGCTCGGCGATCTCCCAGCCGATGGTCTCGATGCCCGCGATGCTGAGGGGCGTGTAGAGGGACGCGTTGAAGTACCCCGTCTCCTCGAGGACGCGCAGGAAGTAGTAGAAGAGCTCGGGGCCCACGCTGGTCTGGACGACCTCCGCCCCGTAGGCCTCGCACTTCCTCGTCTTCTCGACGATCTCGGGCTGGCCCCTGTCCTGGCTGTCGAAAACCTCCTGGGCGATGATAGTCTTGAGGTTGTACATGTTGGCCTGGGAGACGAGGGCGGCGCCGTAATTGCCGCTCGTCGCCGCGGCGACTCCCTTGAAGCCTTTCGACGAGGCGAAGTGGCAGGACAGGGAGGCCCGGCGGTCCTTGAAGCTCCCCGACGGGTTGGCCGCCTCGTCCTTCATGAGGATCCTGGCGCCCTTGCCCCTGGGGGACAGGGCCCGGGCCGTCCTCGTGAGGTTGCGCAGCTCGACGAGGGGCGTGTTCCCCACGTGGGTGGCGAGCTGGATGGCCCGCACCTGCTCCAGCGTGTAGCCGAACTGGTTCATCATACCCTCGTAGTCGAAGGCCAGGCCTCCGCCCTCGAACTGGTCGTAGTCGAGGAGGAGGGACTTCTTCATGATGTCGTTCTTTCGGGCCATGACGGCCCCGTAGGAGTTATCGCTCATCGGAGGACCTCCAGAGGGCTCTCAGCCTGTCGCCGAGGCCGATGAACTCGGGGAGCTGACTGCCGAAGGAGTGGGTGAAGGCCGGGTTGACCGCCACAAGGACGCCTGTGAGCCGCCGTCCGCACGTCGTGGTGATCGTTGCCTCTCTTCCTATCTCGCCGTCGGCGGCCAGAATGCCCTTGGCCCGGAGGCGGAAGGGGACCTCCCGCGTCTCCGGCG
>CALCQG010000097.1 GCA_937897575.1 uncultured Synergistales bacterium
CCTGGAGGTCCTGCAGGTCACCCCCGCTCCGACAGCGCGACGAGCCCCAGCCCCGGCGGCGTCATGAGCCCCTTCTGGGAGCAGGAGGCGAGGCCGTCCACGCCCCAGGCGTCCGGACGGCAGGCCATGGCCCCCAGGGAGCTCACGGCGTCCACGAGCACCAGGGGGCCGTCGGGCGGGACGACGGACAGACAGGCCGCCAGGTCCGTCGCGACGCCCGTGGATGTCTCGTTGTGGGTCAGGAGGAGCGCCGAAGCGTCGGGGCACTCCTTCAGGGCGCGAGCCACATCCTCGGGCCCCGCCGCCGACCCCCAGGGGATGTCCACGGCGTGGATCGCCACGCCCCACCGGGCGGCGATCTCCCGGAACCGGTCCCCGAAAGCGCCGCAGGAGACGGAGATGGCGCGCTCTCCCGGCGCGAGCAGGTTCACGACCAACGCCTCGAGGGCGCCCGTCCCCGACGACGGGAGGAGCACCACCGGGCGGTCCGTTCCGAGGAGCCGCCTGAGGCGCCCCTGAATCTCTCCGAGAAGGGCGAAGTAGGGTTCGCTGCGGTGCCCTATGAGCGGGGCGGCCCCGGCGACCCGGACGGCGTGGGGGACCGCGACGGGTCCCGGCGTGAAGAGATGGGGTTCCATAGTATCCTCGTTCCTCCTTGTCTGTGGGCCGAGGGTGACAAAAAGGCCGGAAGGGATTGATGTCCCCTCCGGCCCTATGTACGATCCTCTCGGAATATCGCTTCGCTGAATCTTACCGCTGTGGCGCTCCCTCTGCCGGCACGAGGAGCCCCGCTCGTCCGGACCAGCCGGAAGAGAGGGACGAGGACGACGAGGAGATCGTGCTGCGGTCAATACGGCAAAGGTTGCCCTTCATGGCGCTCACTCCTGAAAAAGGATGTGCACGTTATACCAGCCAACCGCCCGGGATGTCAAGCCCCGCCGAGGCTTTTCCGGCGTTTGCTCTTCTGGTAGAACCAGTCGAGGACCAGAATAGCCGCTCCGGCGAGGTCCGTGTAGAGCCCCGGTTTGATGAGCATGAGCGCTCCGGCGAAGACCACCACCCGCTCGATCTTGGAGAGCGGCACGTACCAGAAACCGGCCCCGGCTACGGCGAGGCAGAAGGCGCCCATAAGGGCCGAGATGCTGACGAGCACCACCTCCATGGCCGTAGTGTCGATGAGGAGCAGCGACGGGTTGTAGGCGAAGATGTAGGGGATCAGGAACGCCGCGATGGCCAGGCGTAGAGAGGTCCAGCCGGTCTTCATGGGGTTGGCCCCTGCGATCCCCGCTCCCGCGTAGGCCGCCAGAGCCACCGGAGGCGTGAGGTCGGCGATGATGCCGTAGTACAGGATGAACATATGGGCCGCCATGGCCGGGACGCCGAACTTCTGAATGGCCGGCGCCGCCATGGAGGCGAGAATGATGTACTTCGCCGTTGTGGGAAGGCCCATGCCGAGGATGATGGAGGCGATCATGGTGAGGAAGAGGGTGAAGAAGAAGCTCCCTCCCGCCAGCATGATGATGCCGTTGGCCATCTTGAGCCCCAGCCCCGTGAGCGTCACGATGCCGATGATGATGCCCGCCGCGGCGCACGCCGCGGCCACGCCGAGGGCGCTTCTGGCCCCGTCCTCGAGGGCCTGGAGGACATCGGAGAGCTTCAGGCGGGTGTTCTTCCGCATCATGGCCACCACCACGGTGGCAACGATGCAGACCAGAGCGGCCCGAAGGGGAGTGTACCCGCTCACGAGCATGTAGATGATGACGCCCAGCGGAATAAGCAGGTGTCCGCCCTCGCGGAGGACCTTCTTCGGATCGGGGAGGGACTCCTTGGGCAGCCCCTTGAGCCCGAGCCGCAACGCCTCCATGTGCACCATGAGCCCTACGGCGAGATAGTAGAGCACGGCGGGCAGCGCCGCCGCGATGGCGATGGTGGCGTAGGGGACGCCGATGAACTCCGACATGACGAAGGCCGCTGCGCCCATGATGGGGGGCATGAGCTGCCCTCCCGTGGACGCCGCCGCCTCCACGGCGCCGGCGAAGTGGGCCGGGTAACCGATGCTCTTCATCAGGGGGATGGTGAAGGTCCCCGTGGTCACCACGTTGGCCACGGAGCTGCCCGAGATGGTGCCGAAGAGGCCGCTGGCCAGCACCGCCACCTTGGCGGGGCCGCCCACGGTGTGCCCCGTGGCGGCGAGGGCCAGGTCGATGAAGAACTTCCCGAGGCCGCTCTTATGCAGAAATGCGCCGAAGAGGATGAAGAGGTACACGAAGGTGGCCGACACGCCCAGGGGGAGGCCGAAGATCCCCTCGGTGGTCATGTACAGATGGTTCAGGATGCGCCTTGTGGTGAACCCCCGATGGCCGAACATCCCCGGGATGTACGGGCCGAGGTAGGCATACAGGATGAAGACTATGGCGATGATGGAGATGGGGGACCCTATGACCCGACGCGCCCCCTCGAGGACGAGGAGCACCGTCACGCCGGCCACGATGAGGTCCATGGTGGTGGGAAGACCGCCCCGAAGGACGATGCTGTGGTAGTTCGCCACAAGATAGGCCCCGGCAATGGCTCCGAGCGCGGCGAGAACGACGTCCACCGGGTTCATGGACGAACGGGACCCCTTCGCCGTCGCGGGGTAGAGCAGGAAGACAAGCGCCAGGGCAAAGGCCAGGTGCGTTCCCCGCTGGATCTGGGCGGGGTAGACGCCGAAGGCGGCCGTGTAGAGCTGGAAAAGCGAAAAACAGATGCAGATGATGGCGATGATCCTCGCCCACATCCCCGTGAGCTCGCGGAAGGTGGACTCCCGGTCGTACTTCTTCAGTATTTCATCCACATTGATGGTCTTGGTCTCTTCTGCGATGATATCGTGCACTTTTTGTTGCTGTTCGCTCACTGCACTCCCTCCCGTAGCACCAACAGAAATACCGGGCATTCCGATATTTTCAGGGTCACGGTCTGCCCCGGCTGTTCAAAGTCCCGGAGAGGAATCTCCCCGTCTCGAACTAACAATGTGTGCTCTGCCACCCGGCCGACCCGGACGGGGACGGAGCGGAAAAAACGCCTCATCCCCACAATGCGGAAACGGCCCTGTTCCACCAGAAAACGCGCCCCCTCCTCCGCCTCGAAGGGGAGTCCCGCACCGAAGGAGTCGAAGGCCGTCTCCCTGAGCTGGATCCTTTCCCCCGGGGCCGGGGTGAAAACTTCGACCACGGGGCGCTTCGCCACAGAGTGGATATACCGGATCGCAAAAGGCTCTCCCGTCCCGAGAGGGATCCTCAGAAAGGACGTTCCCGACGGGGATGCGACGGAAAGGACGGGCACCGGGGCGAATGCCAGGAATATCAGGCCGCAGAGCGCCACGAAGACCGCTCCACGACGTTTCCACGACAGACAAGACGCATTCCCGCTCATTTGCGCGTGTGAAAGAGGTGAAAAACGCCGGGAGAGGATCCTCTCCCGGCGGGGGACGCCTTGTCCTACTTTATCAGCCCGATCTCTTTGTAGTACTTCTGGGCGCCCGGATGGATCGGGACGGTAATCCCGTCGAGGGCCCTCTGGGGATCGATGCTGTTGCCCTTATGGTGGGCCTGGCCGATCTCCGCCCGGTTCTCGAAGAGCGCCTTCGTCATGGCATAGACCACGTCCTCGGGGAGGCTGTTGTGCACGATGAGGATGGCCTGAACCGCCACGGTCTCCACCGCCTCGGGCTGCCCCTTGTACGTGTTCGCGGGGATCACTTCGGCGGCAAAGAAGGGGTACTTCTGCATCAGGATATCCCTGTCAGCGCCGGCGATGGAGATGAACTTCAGGGGGTGCATAGTGGCGATATCCTGAATCGCCGAGTTCGGAGCGCCGGTGGTGAACATGAAGGCGTCGATGAGCCTGTCCTTGAAGTGGTCCGCCGTCTCGGCGTAGGACAGGAAGTGCGGCTCGAAGCTCTGATAGTCCAGGGCAAACACGCTGGTGATCTGACGGACGTTGGCCTCGTTGCCGCTTCCCGGGGCGCCCACGGAGATCTTCTTGCCCTTGAAGTCGGCCACGGAGTTGATGGGGCTGTCGGCGTTGGTCACCGTCTGGATCAGCTCAGGGTAGATACGGGCCATGGCGCTGAAGTTCTCGTTCTTCGTATTGAAGAACTCGATGCCGTTGTAGGCGTAGTGGGCGATATCGTTCTGCACGATGGCCATATCCACGTCGTGCATGCCGATGAGGTTCATGTTCTCGTTCGAGGCTCCGGTGGACTGAGCCGTGATGTTCACGAGCCCGGTCTTCGTGCTGAGGATCTGTCCTATGGCGCCGCCCAGGGGGTAGTACGTGCCCGCTGTCCCTCCCGTGGCGAGGGTGAGCTGCATCGGGGCCGCAAAAGCCGCTCCCGCTGCGAAAAGAAGGATGGCTATCACCGCAAGTGTCGCTTTACCAACATGTCCTTTCATTTTGAACATCGGATCACCCTCCTGTTGTCAGATGTGAAACGTTTTTATTATACACGATCCACCCCTCTGCGCACCCTTCCGCAGGAAAAGAGGGCGCGCCGCCGACATCGCTCCGTCCTCGTGCTATAGTACTGTGTGCCCCGCTTGCCTCCCGCGAGCGGAGGCCGAAGCGAAAGGAGCTCTTGCCATGACCGCGAAAAAGATCCTCGTGACCCTGTTCGTCACCCTGATCGCCCTGACCGGTTCGTCGGCCGCCGCCGGGGGGCGGCTGTCCGTCTTCGTCTCCATCCTGCCTCAGAAGTACTTCGCCGAGCAGATCGGCGGCGACCGCGTCACCGTCTCCGCCCTCGTGGAGAAGGGGCAGGACCCCCACACCTTCGAGCCGCGGCCCGCCCAGATGGCGGCCCTTGCCGAGGCGGCCGCATACCTCTCCATCGGCATGCCCTTCGAGGAGGCCCTTCTGCCGAAGCTCCTGCAGCTGAACCCCGGGCTTCGCCTCTTCGAATCCGATGCCGGCGTGGAGCGGATCATGCCGGAGGAGGTGCACCATCATGAGGACGCTGCCCAGAGCCGGGAGCACCATGACGAAGAGGAGCACGACCACGAGGCGATCCACGACGACCATGAGCACCATCACGACGGGGCGGACCCCCACGTCTGGAACGCCCCCCGGGAGGCGAAGATCATCGCGTCGAACATGCTCCGCACCCTGACGGAGCTCGACCCCGAGGGGGCAGACTACTACTCCGCAAACTTCGCCGCCCTCTCGTCCCGGCTCGACGCGATGGACGACGAGTTCAAAACCCTTTTCCGCGGGAAGGAGGGCACGGCGTTCCTCGTCTTTCACCCCGGCTGGGGCTACCTCGCCCGGCAGTACGGCCTCCGGGAGGTGGCCATCGAGGTGGACGGCAAGGAACCCAAGGCCTCGGACATGGCGTGCATCGTCTCCGATGCCAAGGAGCGCGGCGTTCGGATCCTCTTCATCGCCCCCCAGTTCTCGAGGCGGAGCGCCGAGACCGTCGCCCGGGCCGTAGGGGCCTCCGTGGAGGTGGCGGACCCCCTGGCGGAGGAGTGGGAGGCCAACCTCCGACGGGTGGCCCAAGCGATCGCCGACGCGGCCAGATAGTCCGACGAACCGCCGGGGACCGACCCCTTCGTCGGGGGGATGCCCCTGTACAGAAGCGAGGCCTGCGGATACAATAGCCCCGGAAAATGAGCGCCCGCGCCCGATGGAGCGGGTGCATCACGGCACCGGGAGGTTCCCTCTGCATGGATACGAATGTGCTCATCGCCTTCGGGCTGACCCTCTTGGCTGGGCTCTCCACCGGGATAGGGAGCATACTCGCCTTCTTCGCGAAGCGCACGAACACCCGTTTTCTCTCCTTCGCCCTCGGCTTTTCCGCCGGCGTGATGGTCTACGTCTCCATGGCCGACATCCTCCCCCACGCCCAGAAGATCCTCCAGGCCGCCCACGGAGAGCAGCGGGGCTCCTGGATCTCCATCCTCTCCTTCTTTGCCGGGATCTTCGTCGTGCTCCTCATCGACCGCCTCGTCCCGTACTACGAGAACCCCCACGAGCTGCACTGCGTCGAAGAGGCCTACGAGACGGAGGTGGAGACGGGCCATAGGAGTGCCCTCATGCGCCTCGGCCTGCTGAGCGCCATCGCCGTCACGGTCCACAACTTTCCCGAGGGCATCGCCGCCTTCATGGCGAGCGTCCACGACCCCCGGCTCGGCCTGCCCATCGCCCTGGCCATAGCGATCCACAACATCCCCGAGGGCATCGCCATCTCCGTCCCCATCTACTGCGCCACGGGCGACCGCTTCAAGGCCTTCCGCTTCTCCTTCTTCTCGGGCCTCGCGGAACCCCTGGGGGCGCTCCTGGCCTACCTCGTGCTCATGCCCTTCCTGAACGACACCGTCTTCGGCGTCACCTTCGCCGCCGTGGCCGGGATCATGATCTTCATATCAGTGGACCAACTCCTCCCGTCGGCACAGAAGTACGGGGAGCACCACATCTCCGCCTACGGGTTCATCGCCGGCATGATGGTCATGGCCGTCAGCCTGCTGCTCTTCATCCAATAACCGCCAAAGGGGGAATCCCTGTGACCGAGCCCATCAGAGGAACCATCCTGGCCGTCTGCACCGCACCAGCCAAGGGCGTGCAGAAGAGAGACAGGGGCGAGGCAGTCCTCGTCCCGGGGAAGGGCATCAAAGGGGACGGGCATTTCGGTTTTGCGCACCGTCAGGTGAGCCTCCTCGACGCCGCCGAAATCGAGAGGATGAAACGGATCATCCCGGGGCTGTTTCCCGGAGCCTTCGCAGAGAACATCGTCACCGACGGCATCGACCTGGCGGCCCTCACCCTGGGGGACCGGCTCCGGATGGGCAAGGCCCTTCTCCGGGTCACCCAGCTCGGCAAGGAGTGTCACAGCCACTGCGCCATCTACGAGGCGGCGGGCGACTGCATCATGCCCAGGCTGGGCATCTTCTGCGAGGTGCTTGCGGGCGGCGCGGTCCGACGGGGTGACGTCGTCGAACTCCTGCCGGAGCCAGACGACGGGGAGAGTGCGGCGACCCTCTCATCCGACGATCACGTGCCGCTCCCCGGGGAGCGGCACGTGATCGTCCTTCTCGACGGGGAGAACATCGCCGAAGGGGTCTGCACCCACGGCATGGAGCGCTACTGGGCTGTGGGTCGCCTCGTCGCCCTGGGGCTTCTTCGCCGGCGGGACGACATGGGCAGCCTCGAGATCCGGGATGACGACAGCGGCAGGACCATCGCCGTGACGAAGAAAAAGGCCGGGGAGCCTGCGGCGCTTCAGGAGATCCTCGCCCACAGGGGAGCCAACCTGCCCGTCCCCCTCGAGGCCGTCGCAGGCCAGCTGAACAGTCTTGAGGGCGCCGTCCTGCTGGACGCCTCGGGCGGCGAGATCGTCCGGACGATGGACGCCGACGGGACCGTCGCCATGGAGAAGGCCATCGGATGGGCCGTCCTCCGCAACGTACCGCTGGAAAAGACAGCCCTCCTCGTCACCGCGCCCCTCACCGCCGCCACAGTGCGGACGGCCCTTCGCGCCGGAGCCCCGCTCCTCGCCGGAGCGACCCGGCCGACCCTCCAGGCTACCCTGGCCGCGGGAGGGAACATGCACCTCGCCGGCCGAGGCCGGGAGGACGAGATCGTTCTGTACGTCTGAGTCACGACGGACCCGGTAGAACGACGAAGGGTGCGGACATGAACGTCCGCACCCTTCGTCGTATCGCAAGCGAGAGACAAAAACCCGACGAGGCTCAGCCCCTCTTGGCGGCGCGAATGGAAGCGATCGTCGCCAACACCGTCTCGGCAGCGGCCCGGACGGCGTCGTAGTCGCCCTCTTTGCCGTTCGGTTTCACCAGGGCGTTCCCCAGCCCGACGGCAAAGGCGCCCGCCGCAAACCAGTCCTCGAGGTTGGAGGGCGTAACGCCGCCGATGGGCATGATCTGCGCCTCGGGAAGCGGTCCATGGACCGCCTTGATGAACTTGGGCCCCAACACGTCGCCGGGGAAGGCCTTCACCACGTCGGAACCCCACTCCATGGCTCGGACCACCTCCGTCACCGTCCCCACCCCGGGCATGTAGGGAACGCCGTAGCGGTTGCACAACTTCGCGACGTCCTCGCTGAAACAGTGCGAGACGATGAACTGACCTCCCGCGTCGATGCACAGCTTGGCCGTCTCGGAGTCGGCCACGGTCCCGGCCCCGAGGACCAACCCGCTGTTCTTGCCCTTCGCCCAGAGCTCCTTCATGATGTCCAGCGCCCCGGGAAAGGTCGTCGACACCTCGAGGACCGATATCCCGCCCTCGAAGATCGCCTGCGCCGAGCGAATCCCGTTCTCCACGTCCTTCGTCCGGATGATTCCCACGACGCCGAGCTCCCAGATACGATGCAGCACCTCATATTTTCGGATGTTCATGCTCTTCCCTCCCATAGATCGTTTGTTGACTCGATAGAGGACGATAGTATAATAACAGAAATTTATCCTGTCTTATTTTTTTTCAGGGGGCGCAAGAATGAAAAGAATTCTTGATGAATTCGGCTTTTTCGAAGGCCTGCTGAAAAGCCTCTCCGCCGTGTTCGGGGCAAACTGCGAGATCGTCCTGCACGACCTTACCGACGGCTACGAGAGCACCGTCGCGATGATCGAAAACGGACACGTCACGGGCCGCAAGGTCGGGGACTGCGGCAGCAATCTCGGGCTGGAGGTCCTCCGCGGCTCCGTCGTCGACGGCAACAAGTACGGCTACTACGCCCACACGAAGGACGGGCGGCTGCTCCGGTCATCCTCCATATACATCCGGAACGACGAGGACAAGGTCGTGGGATGCCTCTGCATCAACTTCGACATCTCGAACCTCATGGTGGCGAACAAGGCGATTCAGGCCCTCGTGGCCAACGGCGGGGAGGGGCAGCCGAATCGGCAGGAGGAGGAGGAGTTCTTCGTCAACAACGTCAACGAACTCCTGGACGCCCTCCTCAGAAAGGCCCACGACGAGATCGGAAAGCCCGTATCCTACATGTCCCGGGAGGAGAAGATCCGGTTCGTCCAGTACCTCGACCACAAGGGGGCCTTCCTCGTGACGAAATCGGGGGACAGGATATGCCGGTACCTCGACATCTCGAAGTTCACGCTGTACTCCTACCTCGACGAGGTCCATTCAGAGAACAAAAAATCAGAACAGGGCGGCGATGGCGATGACTCGTGACATCTACGGAGAACTGGGCGTCAGAAAGGTGATCAACGCGGCGGGGACATACACCATGGTCGGAGGATCCCGGATGAGCGAGGCGACGCTGGAGGCCATGAACGCCGCCGCGCGGGACCACGTCGTTCTCAAGGAGCTCCAGCAGAAGGTGCACGGAAGACTGGCCGAACTGACCAGGAACGAGGCGGCCTTCGTGACGAACGGGGCGGCGGCGGCTCTGCACATTGCGGCGGCTGCGTGCATCGCAAAAAAATATGGGCGCCTCTACCGGGCCCTCTCCCCGGAACAGATAGCGAAAAGCGAGATCGTCATCCACCGGGCCCACAGGAACCCCTACGACTGGTCGGTCCGCCTCGTCGGCGCCAAAATCGTCGAGGTCGGCTTTCCCAACACCATCCTCCCGACGACGGAGGACGACCTGGAGTACGCCATCACGGAGAACACTGCCGCCATCTTCTACTTCTTCATGGGTGCCGGCGGCTGGATGGCACCCGGCGCCCTCGGCTTCGAGGGGACGCTGCGCGTGGCGGCCCGCCACGGGATCCCTGTGATCGTCGACTCCGCCGCGCAGGTCCCCCCCGTGGACAACCTCTGGAGGCTCACGGAGATGGGGGCGACAGCCTGCGTCTTCAGCGGCGGCAAGGACCTCAGGGGCCCCCAGGCGAGCGGCCTGATCGTGGGGAAGCGGGAGCTGTTCTCGTGGATCGAGCGAACGGCCTTCCCCGAGTACGGCGTGGGCAGGATGTTCAAGGTGGGACGCGAGGAGATAGTCGGCCTCCTTGCCGCCGTCGAGCAGTACGTCGCCATGGACCACGGGGCGCGGGCCGCGTGGGCGGAGAGGCGCATCGCCTCGACGATCGCCGAGTTCGAAGGCGATCCCGTCGTGTCCGTCCGCCGGGTCTACCCCAACGAGGCGGGGCAACCCTTCCCCCAGATGGTCATCTCCTTCGCCAAACCGGGGTGCGCGGCGGAGGCCCTTCGTCAGCTCCGGGAGGGGAACCCCTCCATCTTCACCATGGCCGCCGATGACCGTTCCGTCTTCGTGAACCCCATGACCCTTCGGGACGACGAGATCGACGCGATCGTGTCGAGGGTCGGAGAGGTGAAGAACAGCCTCTGAAGTGACGGCGGGAAGGGCGTCTTCATCCCGGCCGCGGCGCCGGGCAACGGTGAACGCAGGAAAGGTGAGAACATGCAGGACATCCTCATAACAAAGGGGCGCGTCATGGACCCGGCCAGCGGGGTGGACGGGGTCCACGACCTCCTGATCCGGGACGGCGTGATCGCCGCCGTGGGCAATGACCTGCCCGAAGAGGGGGCTCTGAAGGTCATCGACGCCTCCGGCCTTCTCGTGACGCCGGGCATCGTCGACATCCACACCCACCTCTTCGCCACGGGAGGAAACCCCAACGCCTGGGCGGGGGAGTACAGCGTCTTCCCGGACGGTTTCAGCGTCCGGAGCGGCGTGACGACCATGGTGGACGCGGGGAGCGCCGGATGGCGGAACTTCGACCTCTTCCGTGCCTCCGTCATCGATCGGGCGAGGACCAGGGTCTTCGCGTTCCTCAACATTGCGAGCTACGGCATGATCAGCGACCTCATCGAGCAGACCCCCTCGGACTTCGACCCGGAGGCGGCGGTGAAAAAGGTCGAGCGCCACCGGGACGTCCTCGTCGGGATAAAGACGGCCCACTACTGGGGACCAGGGTGGGAGCCGGTGGAGAGCGCCGTCGGGGCGGGCCGGATGTCGGACCTGCCGGTGATGGTGGACTTCGGGTACTTCAGGAGAGAGCGCCCCTACTGGCAGCTCGTCACCGAGAAGCTTCGCGCCGGGGACATCAGCACCCACTGCTTCCGCGCCCCCGTTCCCGTCGTGGACGGCCGGGGAAAAATCTACCCCTATCTGTTCGCGGCGCGGGAGCGGGGCGTCCTCTTCGACCTCGGGCACGGCGGAGGCAGCTTCCTGTTCGGCAACGCCGTGCCGGCCATAGAGCAGGGGTTCCCTCCGGACTCGATCTCCTCGGATCTGCACGTCCAGAGCATGAACGGCGCCATGATGGACATGCCGACGACCATGTCCAAGTGCCTCGCCATGGGGATGCCCCTCTACGACGTCCTCCTGCGGTCGACCCACAGGCCGGCCTGCATGATCGGCCATCGGGAGCTCGGGACCCTCGCCGTCGGCGCTCCGGCCGATGTGGCGCTCTGGACGCTCAGGAAGGGGCGCTTCGGCTTCAAGGACTCCTTCGGAGGGACGCTCCCCGGCACCGAACGGCTGGAGTGCGAGATGACGATCCTCGGCGGGGAGATCCTGTGGGACCTCAACGCCCGGGATGGGCGGGACTACCGGCAGATGCCCCCCGGGGCAGGCATACGGGAGGGAGAGTTTTTACTGCGCCCCGATACGGCGCAGTGACGCATCGCAGTACGTTCTGCAAGGCCCGGAATGACCGACTGGTGTATTGTTGAGAGGAAGGGAGAGAGAAGAGTTTGTTTGATCTGTTGTTCAGGAACGCGAGGATTTACGATGGCATGGGAAGCCCGAGCTTTTACGGAGACGTTGCGGTGCGGGGAGAGAGAATCGCGGCCGTCGGGCGCATTGAGGAGCATCTTGCCGCGAAGGTCATCGATGCATCGGGCAGAGCGCTGACCCCGGGGTTCGTCGATACGCACACGCACTCGGACAGAACGGCCCTTTTCGTCAACAATCCGGACGCCAAGATACTGCAGGGGGTCACGACGGAGATTGTGGGAAACTGCGGCCAATCCGTCGCCCCTCTGTCCGACGAGTACCTGGATCAGATGATCCCCTATCTGAACCCCTATATCCCCAGCACGGAGCCCGTGGCGTGGAACTGGAGAGGAACCGGGGAGTTCATGGATCTCCTGGACCGGAAGGGGCACATCACCGATCTGGTCTTTCTGGCAGGGCACGGGTCCGTCCGTCTCGCCGCCATGGGCACGGAGGCACGCGCCAGCACAAAGACCGAACTTGACCGGATGAAGGGCTATGTGGAGGAAGCCATGCAGAGCGGCTGTGTGGGCATATCCACAGGGCTGATCTTCCCCCCGGGGTGTTACGCCGAGACGGAGGAGATCGTCGAACTCTGCAAGATCGTCGCCCGCTACGGGGGCATCTACAGCGCGCACATCCGCGGCGAGGCGGGCTCCCTCCTGGACGCGGTGCGCGAGGCGATATCCATCGCCGAGCGGAGCGGGTGCGCTCTTCAGATATCCCACCATAAGGTCATGCGCCGCTATGAGGGCTGGTCGGAGACGACCCTTCGCATGATGCAGGATTTCAGGGACAGGGGCGGCGATGTCTCATGCGACATCTACCCCTATACCGCCGGCTCCAACAACATTACGTCCCTTCTTCCTCCCTGGGCCAACGCGGGAGGTATCGCGACGGTGCTGCAACGTCTCCGCGACCCCTCGACCAGGAAAAAAATACAGGAGGATTTCACGAGGGACCTCTCCGGCTGGGATAACCATGCCAAGGATACGGGGTGGGATCGTATCCTCATCGGGTCGGCGAAAAACGACACGTCTCTGGTCGGGAGGACTTTCGAGGAAATTGCGAGGGACAGGGGGCTTCCGCCCGAGGATGTCTATCTCGATATCATTCTCTCGGAGGAGGCGGGCGTCACCATCGTGATCATGTCCCACTCCGAAAGCGATATGGAGAGGATTCTCAAGCATCCCTTCAGCATGATCGGGTCCGATTCGTCGCCCAACGCTTTCGACGGCCCCCTCGCCCAGGGGAACCCGCACCCCCGCTGTTTCGGTTGCTACCCAAGGCTGCTCGGGACGTACGTGCGGGACAAGAAGCTCTTCTCCATGGAAGAGGCCATACGAAAGTGCACCGGAATGCCTGCATCTCGGTTCAAACTTTTTGACAGGGGGGTGATCCGTGAAGGACTTCGGGCAGATCTCGTCGTGTTTGACAAAGAGAGAATCCAGGACCGTTCGGAATACAGGAACTCCCGGCAGCGCCCCGAGGGCATCGACTTCGTCGTGAAGAACGGGCGCGTGATCGTGGAGGATGGCCGTGTCGTCGGTCCCATTCTCGGAAAGAGCGTCCGGGTCCGGTAAGGGAGCCCGGAGGCACGAAACAACGGGGAAACGCCGCATCGTTCGTGTTCGTTCCGCAATCTATCGAGAGAAAAAGGAGGAATCACCATGGGTACACGTAGTGCAAAACTGCTCCGGATGTTGTCTGTTTCGGTGTTGTGCGTGCTGATGCTCTTTTCCGCCGCATGGGCGTCCGAGGATGTGCTTCGGGTCGCCGTGATCGACGAGGCCCCCTCCCTGGACCAGCAGGTCATCACCTCGGACTTGACGACGATGATCGCAATCCACGTCTTCGAGGGACTCTACACCTTTGATTCGAAATACAACCCCGTGCCCATGCTGGTGAAAGAGGAAGAGGTCAAAGACGACGGGAAACTGATCGTCATTCGACTGAGGGAGGGTGTCACGTTCCACAACGGGAAAGAGCTGACCGCCGACGATGTCTATGCCTCCCTCTCGCGGTGGAGCCAGTTCGGATCCCGCGGTTCCGTCCTTTTCAACAACATCGAGAAGATGGAGCAGACGGGAAAGTATGAGATCACGCTGCACTTCAAGCAGGCCTTCGCCCCGTGGAAGAACCTCCTGGCGTTCATGAACGGAGGCCCCGCCATATATCCGAAGGAGATCGCCGAAAAAGCGGACAAGACGCCCATTCCGGAGACCGGATACATCGGGACCGGCCCCTACAAGTTCGTCGAACGGAGCCCCAGCAGATACATCCGGCTCGTGCGCTTCGACGAGTACGCGGCACGGGATGAGGCCAGCGACGGCTACGCGGGCAAAAAAGAGGCCAATTTCAAGGAGATTCAGTTCATCCCCGTGCCCGATGACGCCACACGAGTCAATGGCATCAAGGCGGGAGACTATGACTATTCGGAGCGAATCCCCGGCGACCTGTACGACTCACTGAAGGACGATCCCGATCTGGTCGTGACCCTCCAGAAGGGAGGCAGCCAGGGGTTTGTGTTCTTCAACTCGAAGGAAGGCATTCTCAAGGAAAATTTCAAGTTGCGGAAGGCCATCCTGACCGCCGTGGACATGGATGCCGTCCTGAAGGCGGCCATAGGCCCGGAAGCGCTCTGGAGAAAGAACGGCTCCATCATGCCGGAGGGAACACCCTGGTTCTCCACGGCGGGAGCGGACGCGTACAGCCTGGGCGATGCCGAAAAGGCGAAAGCGCTGGCGAAAGAGGCCGGGTACAACGGAGAGAAAATAACCTATATGGCGACCACGTCCTATAAGGTGCACTACGACAGCTCGCTCGTCATAACCGAGCAGCTGAAGAAAGCCGGTTTCAACATCGACTTCCAGATTTACGACTGGGCGACCCTGGTCTCCAAGCGGGCGGACGCCACGCAGTGGGACATGTTCTTCACCTATCACGGATTCGTGCCCGATCCCGTTCTGTTCACCTTCATGAGCGAGGTCTATCCGGGATGGTGGGCCACTCCGGAGAAGAAGGAGCTCGCGGCGAAATTCGCCTCCACCCTGGACGAGAAGGAGCGCAAAGCGATCTGGGATCAGATTCAGGAGCTGGTCTACACGCAAGTTCCCATCATGAAGACCGGGGATAACTTCATCTACGACGTCTATGCGCCCAAGCTCGAGGGCGTCAAGGACACCGCCCTGATCTGGCCCCGTTTCTGGGGGGTACACTTCAAGAAATAGCAGCATCCTGAACCGCAGCCTGGAAGAGGAGGGCACCCCTCCTCTTCCAGATTCAATAATTGAAGGAGAATCGAAGGATGTTCTCATACCTTGTCCGACGCATTGCAAGTATGATTCCATCTCTGCTTCTTACCTCGATCATCGTCTTCTCGTTCATCCACCTGATTCCGGGCGACCCCGCACGGGTCATGCTGGGCGATCAGGCCACCCCCGAGCAGGTCGAGTATCTCAGGGAGTCGATGGGGTTGAACCGGCCGCTGTACATCCAGTACTTCAAATGGCTGGGGGGGATACTGCGGGGGGATTTCGGCTCCTCCATATTCTTTCATCAGCCCGTCCTGTCGGTCATCGCCGACCGGGCGGAGACAAGCGTTTTCATCGCTTTGATATCAATAGTGCTCATCATCCTTATAGGAATTCCCATTGGCATTTTGTCGGCCATTCGATACAACAGCTTCCTCGACCAGTTTTTCTCAGGGGTGTCCATGTTCTTCGCCTCGATTCCGACGTTCTGGCTTGGACTCAATTTAATGCTTCTCTTCTCCGTCATCCTGAAAATTTTCCCCTCCTCGGGGTTCCCCTCGATTCTTAAAAGCGGCAACTGGGAAAACCTCAGATACCTGATCCTTCCCTGCATTACCCTCGCCATACCCAACTCGGCGCTGATCATCCGGCTCACCCGATCGAGCATGCTGGACGTCTCGAACGCCGATTACGTCAAAACGGCCCGGGCGAAGGGGCTCTCCGAGATGCGGGTGAACATCCGGCATATTTTCAGGAACGCCCTTGTGGCCGTCACCTCGGCATTGGGGTTCACCTTCATCGGTCTCGTCTCGAAAACGGTCGTCACCGAGACGGTCTTCTCCCTGCCCGGGATAGGCCGGCTGATCGTGGAGTCCATTCTTCGGAGGGACTATCCGACGATTCAGGGGATCATTCTGATCGTGGCGTTCATCTATATGGTCATCAATTTGATCGTCGACCTTTCGTACGCTCTTTTGGACCCGAGAATCCGGTACAGTTAGGGTGTCGACGACCATGGGACGGATGCTGAGAGCTTTTTACGGACGAAAGATCGCTCTGCTCGGCTTGTTTGTCATCGTGCTCCTCGTCCTCTCGGCCGTTTTCGCTCCTCTCCTCGTGACCTTCGACCCCATCGAGATGAACCCCGCGGAGAAGCTCGCCTCGCCCAACGGGAAGCATTGGATGGGCACGGACAACTTCGGCCGGGACATCTTCAGCCGCGTGGTCTACGGAGCCAGAACGAGCCTCGTGGGGTCCGCGGGCGTCGTGCTCTTCTCCCTCGTGCTCGGCGTCCTCATCGGTGTCTCGTCGGGGTACTTCAAACGGGTGGAACCCTACCTCATGCGCCTCATCGACGTCCTGATGGCCTTCCCGTCGCTGCTCATGGCCCTTGTGCTCGTCTCGATCCTCGGCCGGGGCATGGTGAACGTGATCATCGCCGTGGGGATCACGTACCTGACGAGGACCACCCGAATCGTCTACGGCCTGACGCTGAAGCTCAGAGAGGAGCCCTACATCGAGGCCGCCGTCTCCTCGGGCGTGAAGCAGCGGTGGATCATCCTCCGGCATATTCTGCCCAACATGATGTCCCCCATCATCGTTCAGGCCACCTTCACCTTCGCCTTCTCGCTTCTGGACATGGCATCCCTCGACTTCCTCGGCCTCGGCATCCCTCCGTCCGTTCCAAGCTGGGGCAACATGCTCAGCGAGGGGCGGATGTACCTCACCAGAGCTCCATGGCTCCTGCTCTTCCCGGGGGCCTGCATCGTCCTCACCGTGCTGTCCTTCAACCTCGCCGGCGACGTCCTCCGCGACCAGCTCGATCCCCACTTCCGGCGGGATATCGAGGGGGTGTGACCGTGGAGAAGAACGGGAGTCCCATGCTTGCAGTGCAGAACCTCAGGGTACGGTTTCCCTCAGCGTCGGGGGGCATCTTCCCCGTGGACGGCGTCTCCTTCCATATCAACAAGGGGGAGACCCTTGGCCTCGTGGGGGAGTCGGGGAGCGGGAAGTCCATGACCTCCCTGGCGGTTCTCGGCCTGGTGCCCCGGCCGCACGGGAAGATCGCGTCCGGCAGCATCCTCTTCAAGGGGAACGAGCTCGTGGGCCGCACGAACGAGGAGATGATGAAGATCCGGGGGAAGAGCATCTCCATGATCTTCCAGGAGCCCATGACCTCGCTCAACCCCGTGTACACCGTGGGGTATCAGATCGTGGAGGAGATCCTCGCCCACGGCGCCATGTCGAAAAAAGAAGCGCGGGATCGGGCGGTGGAGATGCTGGGCAAGGTGGGCATCCCGAGCCCGGAAAAGCGCGTGGACTCCTACCCCCACTCCATGAGCGGAGGCATGCGTCAGAGGGTCATGATCGCCATGGCTCTGGCCCTGAACCCCGAGCTGCTCATTGCCGACGAGCCGACCACGGCGCTCGACGTCACCATCCAGGCCCAGATCCTCGAACTTCTGGACGAGCTGAAGCGGGAGTACACCATGTCCGTCCTGCTCATCACCCACAACCTCGGCATCGTGGCCGAGGCGGCGCAGCGAGTGGCGGTGATGTACGCCGGGCGCATCCTCGAACTGGCCCGGACGGAGGAGCTCTTCGCCTCGCCGCTCCACCCGTACACACTGGGGCTGCTTGAGTCTATCCCCCCGCTGCACGGCGAGGTCGACCGGCTGAAGGCCATCTCGGGGATGGTCCCTTCGCTGGACTGCCTCGCCCCCGGGTGCAAGTTCAGCGACCGGTGCCGTTATGTCCGGGAGCTCTGCCGGAACGAGGAGCCGTCTCTTCTCGACGCGCTGGACGGGCACGCGGTTCGATGCTGGCGATGGAACGAGATACGGGAAAGCCAAGAGAGGCGAGTCGGATGACGGATCGATTGCTGGAGGTTCGAAACCTCAAAAAGTACTTCCCCGTCCGGTCGGGCGTTCTCCAGAGGATCTCGGGGTATGTCAAGGCCGTGGACGGAGTCTCGTTCTCCGTGCGAAAGGGGGAGACCCTCGGCCTCGTCGGCGAGTCGGGGTGCGGGAAATCCACCACGGGGAGGGCCATTCTGCGCCTCATCCCCGCCACGGCGGGCGAGGTCCTTTTTGAGGGGAGGGACCTTCTCGCGCTTCACGGAGAACCCCTTCGGACGGCGCGCCGGAGCTTCCAGATGGTCTTTCAGGACCCCTTCGCCTCCCTCGATCCGAGGATGACCGTGTCGCAGATCGTCGGCGAACCGCTCTCCGCTCATGGGATGACGGTTTCGGAGAGGGAGCGGAACGACCGGGTCGCGGTCATGCTTGAAGAGGTGGGGCTGGACCTGTCATGCCTGCACCGCTACGCCTTCGAGTTCAGCGGAGGGCAGAGGCAGCGCATCGGCATCGCGCGGGCGCTCATCCTCAACCCGTCCCTGGTCGTGGCCGACGAACCCGTCTCGGCGCTGGACGTCTCCATTCAGGCGCAGGTCATCAATCTGCTGGCCGATCTTCGGGAGAGGCTCTCGCTGACCTACCTCTTCGTGGCCCACGACCTCAGCGTGGTGAAGCACATCAGCGACCGGGTGGCGGTCATGTACCTGGGAAAGATCGTGGAGATCGCTTCGAAGAACGACCTGTTCAGCGACCCCCTGCACCCCTACACCCAGGCCCTGCTCTCCGCCGCGCCCGTCCCCATCCCCGGGGCGAAGAAGCAGCGGACGATCTTGCGGGGCGACGTCCCCTCCCCGCTGAACCCGCCCTCGGGCTGCAACTTCCACCCACGCTGCCCCAGGGCCATGCCCCAGTGCGCCGAACGGGTGCCCGAGCCAAGGGAGCGGAGAGCGGGGCACACCGTGGCGTGCCACCTGTACGACTGAACGACGCGCGAACGGGGGGCAGCGTCCCCGCCGTTCGACCATACTTTCAATCACAAGGGGGTTCGATCCATGTCCAGATTCATCACGTTCGGAGAGGTCATGCTGCGTCTGACGCCGCCCGACCACGAGGTGCTCTTCCAGACGAACCGCTTCGTCGCCACCTTCGGGGGCGCCGAGGCCAACGTGGCCGTTTCCCTGGCCAACTACGGCGAGGACGTGGCCTACGTCACGGCGGCCCCGAAGAACCCCGTGGGCGACGCCATGATCCGGGAGCTGCGCTCCTTCAACGTGGACACGCGCTTCATCCGGAGGTCGGGCAGCCGCCTCGGCGTGTACTACACCGAGACGGGCGCCGCCATGCGGCCGTCCAAGGTCATCTACGACCGCGCCGGGGCGGCCATCGCCGAGGTGAAGCCCGGGGACTTCGACTGGGACAGCATCCTCGACGGGGTCACCTGGTTCCACACCACGGGGATCACGCCGGCCATCGCCAAGGGGACGGCGGAGGTGGCCCTCGAGGCGGTGAAGGCCTGCAAGGAAAAGGGGATCACCGTGTCCTGCGACCTGAACTACCGGAAGAAGCTGTGGCAGTGGGGGAGGACGCCCCAGGAGGTCATGAGCGAGATCGCCAGGTATGTGGACGTCACCATAGCCAATGAAGAGGACTGCCAGAAGTGCCTCGGCATCGAGATCGACGTGGACGTCACCGCGGGGAGCCTCGACACGGCCAAGTACAGGGAGCTCGCCTCGAAGGTCATGGGCGCCTACCCGAACATGAAGTACCTCGCCGTCAGCCTCCGGGAGAGCGTGAGCGCCGACTGGAACGGCTGGTCCGCCGTTCTGGCGGACAACAAGGGGGCTTTCATGCAGAGCAGGAAGTACGAGATCCGGGACATCGTGGACCGCATCGGGGGCGGCGACTCCTTCGGATCGGGGCTCATCTGGGGCCTCAACAACCTGGCGACCCCCCAGGACGCCCTCGAGTTCTCCGTGGCGGCGTCGGCCATGAAGCACACCATCTACGGCGACTACAACCGGGTGACCAAGGAGGACGTCCTCACCCTCATGGGCGGGGACTCCTCGGGACGGGTCCAGCGGTAAGAGGGATAGAGTGCGCCGCTCCTGTGGGTGCGCCCCAGGGCGGAAGAAAAGAGGATCGGCGGGGCGTTCGTCCCGCCGATCCTTCGTTCGTCACCTCTGCACGAGGTGGAAGGCGAACCCTCCCACGTTCAGGTCGAGGTACAGGGCCGCCGTCTTCCCCTCCTTGATCTTCTTCGTCTCGGGCAGCGAGACGACGCCCTTCCTCCTCAGAAACGCCTCGGCCCGCTCCACGCTGTTGCACCGGATCCCCACGTGCCCCTTCTCGCCGAGGTAGGGCTGCTTCATGAACTCGAAGAGCGTGGCGGCGAAGACGGAGCTCATGCCCTCCCTGGGGGCCCAGCCGAAGAGGGCCGACAGACGCTCGGCGTCGGCGCGGGCTTCGGGCTCCGACTGGCAGTTCACGCCGAGATGGGCGAACTGGAAGCCGTGCATGGCGTACACCGCCTCGCGGGTCAGGCGCGCGACCTCGGCGAAGTTCCCCGACGCCACGAGCTCGGGTTTCACCATCCAGCTCCCCCCGACGGCGAAGACCTTCTCGTAGGTCAGATAGGCCACCATGTTCTCCGGCCCCACGCCGCCCGTGGGGATGAACCGGACGGCCCCGTAGGGTCCGCTCATGGCCTTGAGCATGGGTAGCCCGCCCGACTGCTCCGCCGGGAAGAACTTCAGCACGCTCAGCCCCCGCTCGAGGGCCATCTCGATCTGAGACGGGCTGTTGATGCCCGGCGTAACGGGGATGTCGTTGGACACGCAGTAGTCCACGACGGAGGGGTTGAACCCGGGCGTGACGATGAACTTCGCCCCGGCGTCCACCGCCCGCTGCACCTGATCCGTGGTGAGCACGGTCCCCGCGCCGACGAGCATGTCGGGGAGGTCCCTCGACAGCAGCCTGATGGCCTCCTCGGCGGCGTCGGTGCGGAAGGTGACCTCCGCGACGGGCAGCTCGCCCTCCACGAGGGCCCTGCCCAGGGGCAAGGCGTCCTCCGCCCTGTCGAGCTTCACCACGGGAACGATACCGAACTCCTCTATGCGCTGCAATACATCCTTCATGCTCCCAATCTCCTTTCGATGAGCAGTCATGACCATAGCATACGTAATGGGCTTCCGGGCCGTCAAGGTTGCCGACCCAGGAGAGAGAACCCCTGGGACCCCGGACGCACTACCCCTTCGGGGTCTGGATTCCGATTTGCTCCGCGAGGCTTCTGCCCGTCGGGGTAACGGCCAGCCCTCCCAGCCCCGTCTCCCGAAGGGTCTCGGGGAGGGCCTTTCCCACCTGCCCCATGGCGTCGATCACCTCGTCGGCCGGGATGAGGGACCGCACCCCCGCCAGGGCCAGATCCGTCGAAAGGGCCCCGAGGCTCACGAGCAGGGCGTTTCTCTTGATGCACGGAGACTCCACGAGGCCGCCCACGGGGTCGCAGACGAGCCCGAGGATGGCTTTGAAGGCGAGGGCCACTCCGTGCGCCACGGCGTCGGGAGCCCCGCCCCGCACCGTGACCAGGGCGGCGGAGCCCATGGCCACCGCCGCGCCGCACTCCGCCTGACACCCTCCCGACGCCCCCGCCAGCGTGGCCCGGGAGGCGACCACCTCGCCGACGGCCGCCGCGGAGAAGAGCCCCGACAGGAGGGCTTCGTCCTCCGTTCCGAAGTGCTCCCGGCAGGCGAAGAGCATGCCGGGCAGGATGCCGCAGCTTCCCGCCGTCGGGGCCGCGACGATACGCCCCATGGCGGCGTTGTAGGTGGAGACGGCCATGGCGATCCGGGCGGCGGAGAGGACAAAGGGGCTGGAGTACGCCGCCCCCTTCTGTGCATACCTCTCCACAAGGGGCGCCTCGCTCGGGGCGATGAGGCCCCGCCACTGGTCCGACGCGGACTCCCGGACGGAGAACTCCATGTCCTTCAGGCGGGAGAGCATCCTCCTCCGAAGGGTCTCGGCGGGGACCCCCGACTCCTCGGACTCCATGAAAATCGCCTGCTCCGAAAAGGATCGCCCGGAGAGACGGCACCGCTCCACGATGTCGCCCAGGGATCTCATGACGGACCTCCTCTCCCGTACAGGGGAATGACCCGCAGGATCGCGGGGTGCACCGCCTCGATCGCCTTCCGGAGGTCGGGGTCGGGGCTTCCGTCCATATCCATGTCCATCTCCGCCACGAGGGAGGCGAGCCCGCCCTTGGCCTTTCTGTGGAGGGTCATGGAGGCGATGTTGATCTCCCGCTCGGCGAAGCAAGCCGCCACGGCGGCCACAACACCGTGGACATCCCGGTGAAACGTGACCAGGGTGGGCAGCTCGCCGGTGATCCCCATGGCGAACCCGTCGATCTCCAGGATCTCCACGGCCCCTCCGCCCACGGACGCCCCGACGATCTCCATGGTCCGTCCGTCACGACCGGTGAAGCAGAAACGGACCGAGTTGGGGTGGGCCCCGTCCACGTCCTCCCGTTCGAAGCGGAAGGGGAGTCCCTGCTCCTTGGCCGTCTCAAGAGCGGTCCGAAGCCCCTCGTCGTCGGGTTCCATCCCGAGAAGCCCCGCCACGAGCGCCTTGTCCGTCCCGTGCCCTCTGGACGTGGAGGCGAAGCTGCCCCTGAGGAGAAAGGTCACCTCGGAGAGCGGCGCCTCGCCCCAACAGATCCTCGCCAGCTTCCCGAGTCGAGCGGCTCCCGCCGTGTGGCTCGACGACGGGCCGATCATCACCGGCCCGATGATATCAAAGAATCCCACGCGGATCCCTCCTTTGGTAGAGAGAGTGTTACCGTATAATTTATACGCCCTGTCATAGGTCAAACGCTTCATTTGC
>CALCQG010000098.1 GCA_937897575.1 uncultured Synergistales bacterium
TCGGAGGACGGGTTCCAGGGCGGTCACTCCGCCCTGTTCCTCTCGTAGATGAGCCGCAGCCCCGTGAGGGTCAGCCACTGGTCCACGTCCGTGATAGTCTCCGAGAGCGCCGAGACCACGGCGGAGTGCCCTCCCGTGGCCACCACGGGCGTCTCGTATCCAAGCTCGCTCCAGCACTTGCGGACCAAGAAGTCCACGAGGCCGGCGTTTCCGTACAGGATCCCCGACTGGATGGCGTTGATGGTCGTATGGCCGATGACGTGCTCCGGGGCCTCAAGGGAGACCTGGGGCAGCTTGGCCGTCCGGCCGAACAGCGCCTCCATCCCCGTCACGAGCCCGGGGGAGATGGTCCCTCCGAGGTAGGCCCCGGACCGGTCCACGATGTCCAGCGTGATGGCCGTGCCGAAGTCCACCACGATCAGCGGGGCTCCGTAGAGCGCCTTCCCCGCAACGGCGTTCACCAACCGGTCCGCCCCCACCTCCTGCTTGGGCGAGTAGGCGATGGTGACGCCGAGGTCCAGGGCGGAGGTGACCTTCAGCGCCTTCAGGCCCAGATAGTTCGCGAGGCCCTCGGCCAGGGCGATGTCCAGGGATGGGACAACGCTCGCGAAGATGGCGCCCGTCAGTTTTTTCCTGTCCACCCCCGAAATGGCGAGGAGATTGAGCAGATAGACGCCCGTCTCGTCGGACGTCCGGCGCTCTGAGACGAGGCGCCAGTGCTGCACGAGCTCCGTTCCTTCATAGACCCCCACGGTGGTGGTGGTGTTTCCCACGTCGAGAACCAGCAAACCCATGTCCATTCCCTCCTCAGGGCGAAAGTTTACAGCAAGGCCACGCCGGCGATCAGGGAGAGCCCCGCCGCGGCGACGGTCCGAAGGCGCATCGGATAGGCTCCCCAGGCCACGACGAACAAGAAGAGCCCGGCCCCGGCGGCCGCCAGAAGAGGCGTCCAGGAGACCGTCCATGGGATGATCCGGACGACCCCCTCCGCCGCGCCCTCCCAGAGCGAGAACAGCCCCTCCGCCGCCCGAGCGGCGACAGAGCCGCCCGGCAGCCCCAGCAAGGCGGGCAGCGAGAGCAGCAGCCCTGCGGGGTAGAGGTATCCGAAGACGGGCAGCGCCGCCAGGTTGACCGCCATCCCCGCGGCGGGAACCGCTCCGAAGACGGCCGAGGCCTGGGGAAAGGTGGCGAGCCAGACGAGGGGGCTCGCCGCAGCCAGGGTTTTCCAGCCCTCCACCCGGCCGTAGAGGGCCGAGAGGAGCAGCGCGGAGATGACGGACAGCCTCCACCCCACGTCCCAGAACCAGACGGGGTTCCAGAGCAGAAGGCAGATCGCCGCGAAGGCAACGGAGTTCACGGGGTTCCCCCGTCGGCCCGCGAGCTGTCCCAGGAGGACGCACTGGATCATGAAGACCGCCCGAAGCGCGCTGGGTGCGCCGCCGGCGAGAAGGGCATACCCCCAGACGAAGAGGCTCACGAGGAGGACGGCCATCGGACGCCCGACACGCGGCGCAATCAGGCGGGAGCGCAGCGCCCGCCAGGTCCAGAGGGAGACGAGCCCCACGTGAAAGCCCGAGACGGCCAGCAGGTGGGCCGTCCCCCACCGGCGATGCCGTTCCGCCAGATCAGGGTCCCGGACGCCGAGCAAAGCGGCCAGCAGATAGCCCCGTGTTCTCTCCGGGAGGACGCGCAGCATCCGCTCCCGCAGCGCCGTCCGTCGGGCGGGGAGAGACCAGCCCCTCTCGCGGCGGACGGTCATCTCCTCGGGCACGACCTCGAAGACGGCGCCCCGGGCCCGCCAGTACCGGTCCTCGCGGAAGGAGGAGTCCCGTCTCGTCCGTATGGGGATGGCTCGCCCCGAGAGAAGGATTCCGTCGCCCTCCCGGACCCCTTTGTCCACCGGGACCTTCATGAGAAACCGCCCCCTGGCTCCGTCCACGATGACCGTCCGCTGGCCGCCCCAGGGGCGCTCGTAGACCACCTCTCCTCCGTCATGAAACGACCCGTCGGGCACGGTGCGGGGCATAAGGGCTCCGTGGCACCGGAGGGAGGCCAGCAGTGTCAGCGAGACGAGCAGTGCGGCGCAGAGGAAGAAGGCGGGCGGGTAGCGTTCGCTGAAGAGCAGGATCAGCGAGAGGGTGAAGAGCGGCGCCGTCAGGGCGGCGATGGCGGGGTCGACGCCTCGCCCGGCGAGGGCCAGGGAGCCGCAGAGCCCGCCGAGGACGAAGACCAGCGGAGCGCGGGCCACGCCCTCCGCTGCGACGAAGGGAAGGGTCTTCATCGCACCGAGACGACCTTTCGCAGCTCCTCCATCTTCTTCGGGCCGATCCCCCTCACCTTCAGGAGCTCATCCACGGATGCGAAGCCGCCCCGGCTCTCCCGGTAGGCGACGATGGCCTCAGCCGTCGCGGGGCCGACGCCGGGCAGCGTCTCGAGTTCGGCGCGGGACGCCCGGTTGAGGTTCACCGTCCCGACGGGCAGGGGGCCTGGCGAAACGAGCGGCACGGCCGACGCCGGCGCTCCCCTTTGGGACGTGGGCGCCGACGTCCCCTCGCCCAGGAGGGGGACATGGATGTGCACGCCGTCGGCGAGGGGCATGGCCAGGTTGATCTGCACTCTGTCCGCCTGAGCCGTGAGGCCGCCGGCCGCATCGACGAGGTGATAGACCCGGCTCTCGGCCGGAAGGTGATACACGCCCGGTGCGGCGACGCCGCCCGTTATGTAGAGGACCCATTCCTTCGCCGGCGCGCGCTCTTCGGTGGGGGGCGCGGGCTCCGGGAGGGCGACGGGGCGCTGGATGGACAGGGCGGGGCCGGCCTCCATCCCCGACGGGGTTTTGCTGAACCGGCCGGAGAACAGGGAGACCATCCCCCAGGCCACGGCGAAGCAGGAGATCCCTATGGCGAAGGACAGGACCGCCTTTTTTGGAACGCGCTGGAAAAAGTCGTCCATCCGCACCGACGCTCCCCCCTCACTCCGCCGGGGCCACGATCCTGCCCGTAAGGCACCAGCTCTCCCCTCGCGTGATCTCCACGGAGACGAACCGCCCCAGCAGCTCCTCTCCGGCCTCCACGAGGACCACCTTGTCCGACGGGGTCCGCCCCTGGAGCATTCCCGCTCCCCTGGGGGCCACGTCGTCCAGGAGCACGACGACGGTCCGTCCAACGAGCGCACGGTTGATCTCCGTGGCGATCTCCTTCTGGAGTTCGTTCACCTCGTTCAGCCTGGCCATGGAGACGTCCCGGGGGACCTGGTCGGCCCACAGGGCTGCGGCCGTCCCCTGCCGGGGCGAGTAGGCCGCCGAGTGGACCAGGTCGAACCGGAACTCCCGCAACACGGCCAGGGAGTCCTGAAAGTCCTCCTCCGTCTCGCCCGGATGGCCGACGATGAGGTCCGTGGTGAGCCCCAGGTCGGGGAGTCGGCTCCGCAGCAGCGACACGATCCGCCGGAAGTCCTCCACGGTGTACCGCCGGTTCATCCGCTTCAGCATCCCGTCGCTGCCCGACTGAATGGGCAGGTTGACCGAGGGGCAGAGCACATCGTCCCGCTCCGCCATGGCCTCCACCACGTCGGGCGTGAAGTCCTTCGGGTGGGACGTGACGAACCGGAGGCGTCGGACGCCCGTGTCGACCCCGGCACGAAGAAGGTCGGAGAAGGAGTACGCCGTCGGCAGATCCTGGCCGTAGCTGTCCACGTTCTGTCCGAGGAGGGTGATCTCCTGGACTCCGTCCATGACCAGAACCCTCATCTCGGCGAGGATCTCCTCGGGGGGGCGGGAGACGAAGCGCCCGCGCACGTAGGGAACGATGCAGTAGGAGCAGAAGTTGTCGCACCCGTGGGCGATGGTGATGAAGGCCTTCCACCGGTTCACCCGCTCCACCGTCGCTCCGGGAAGATCGAGGAAGGCTCTCGGGTCGTCGTCCAGGTGGAAGAACTTCTCCCGCTCCCCCTCCATGAGCCGTTCGAGGCCCTCGGGGACGACGCCGATATGCCGCGGCCCGGACACGAAGCGCACCCAGGGGAAACGGGCGGCCATGCGACGCCCCACGTTCTGGGCCACGCACCCCGTCACGGCCACGGAGGGTTTTCCTTCCCTCGCCCAGCGCTCTCCGTACCGGCCGAGGTCGCTCCACACCTTCTGCTCCGCCTTGTCCCGGATGCTGCACCCGTTCAGGACGACCACATCCGCCTCATCTTCGGACGCCTCGCGCCACCCCCGCGCCACGAGAGCGGATCTGATCTTGTCGCCGTCGTACACGTTCATCTGACAGCCGTACACCTTCAGGGCAAAGCGATACACCGATTCGGTCCTCCGCAGGAGAAGATGATAGAATGGACATCGTTGACCGCATCATTATATACTGGCCGCGGGAAAAGTGCATTCCCGCCCTCTCCGCACCCCGGAGCGGCCGGTCCTCGGGAGGACGTCATGAAAAAACGAATCGCTCTTTTGCCCCTTCTGTCGCTCGCGCTGCTTCCGCTCTTCGCAGCGTGCGCCTGGGCCCTCGCTCTGCCCGACATCCCCGGGTACACGGGAGAAGAGGCCCGCGTCACCCCCCTCACCGCCCCGTCGGGGAGTCAGGGGACGTGGATCGCCCGAACCTACCGGGACGCGGCGGGGCGGACCGTCCACGGCACGCTGCTCTCGGGCTCCGGAACAGGGACCCTGCGGGCGGAGCCGGGAGCAAAGGGCGACGACTTCCCCATCGGGTTCGGCTCCACCTACGAGGTCCTCGAGCTCGACGGACGACGGGCCGTCCTCGAGGACGTCCCCACCCTGGGGCGCGCGCTCGCCGTGGCGGTGGAAAAAAACGTGACCCTCACCCTCGAATCCTCCTCCCTCTCGGGAGAAGAACTTCAGGCGGTGGCGAGGGCCATCCTGGCCGCCATCGACCACTGACCGCCCCCGCACTCGGCAAACGAGGGCCGCTCGGGCGCGGAGATCGGCGATGCGGAGGCGGAGCCCGCCGGGACCTTGGGAAGGACCGGGATGAAGAGAGAAATACCGGATGCAGGACGCAAAGAAGGACGGAACCGAGGTCGGCTCCGTCCTTCTCCATGCTTTTTGGCGGTCCGGGGTCACTTTCCGGCGTATTCCCTGATGAACTCCTCGATGAGCTCCTTTGAAAGCTTGTCGCCGAGCTTGTCCCACGTGGCCGTGACCTTCGAGAAGACGGGGGCCAGCTCTTCCGGGGAATAGGTGTGAACCTCGACGCCCGCCGCTCTCAGAAGATCGAGGTGCTTCTGCTGGTCCGCCTCCGCATGGTCGATGCTGGCGGCGGTCATTCTCGAACAGGCGTCCGCGATGACGGCCCTGTCCTCCTCCGTCAGTTTTTCCCACGTCTTCAGGCTGATCATGTAGTTCAGGTTCTCCATGGAGAACCTGAGATCGTACCAGTATTTGAGGACGTCCTTCAGCATGGCGTATGCCGCCGTGGGCGTCATGCCGCTCACCCCTTCGGCGAAGCCGTTCTGCAGGGACGCCTGCACTTCGTCCCAGCGGATGGTGATCGTCTGGTAGCCCATGGCTTCGGCGCTGAGCTTGAAGGCCTCCATGGTGGGGATGCGGAGCAGAATGCCCTTCTTGACCTCGGGATTCAGCGGCTCGATCACCGGTTTCGTGCTGCCGATGCCGATGAACCCCTCTATCTGAAAGGCGAGGAGTTTCACGCCAAGGCGGGTGTGGAGCTCGTCCATCTTCCGGAAGAGCCAGCCGTCGCGAGCGAAGAACTTTCTGGCGTCGTCGAACGTCCGGACGACGCAGTTCATATAGGCGATCTCGAGCCTCGGGTCGAATTGGCTCGGGACCGTGATCGCCGCCATATCGATGGACCCTCGGATCAACTCCTCGTACACGAGGGTGTAATCCCCGAGCTCGTTGTTGGGAAAGATCTGGACCGCTATGCGCCCGCCGGTTTTTTCGAGGACCTCTTCCGCCACCTGCCGCATGAGGACGGTGGCCACATGTCCCTCCGGGAACTGTCCGGCGAAGCGGAGCGTCATCTCCGGCGCCGCAGCCGCGCAGCCGGGAAGGAGGACTGTCATGAGGGAGAGAACGCCGAGAAAAACGCACACCATAACCCTTCGCATAAAACACACCCCTCTCGGAATCGAAATGTATGCTTCGCATGCCGGGCAGTTGCCGTACACGGAATCGCGCCCTTTCAGCAACAATAGTATACCATTTCTCCCCGGGCGAAAAAGAAAATCCCATGCCCCTGCCCTCTTTCGGAAGGCGCCCGATGCATGGAAGAGGCACGCGTCTGAAGAGGTCGGCCGCGACGAGACGGGGTTGATGAAGGCGGCGGACAGCAAAAATCCGGGACGGCCTTCGCCGTCCCGGATTTTTAGCTTGCCTGCCTTACTCTTCTACTTCGAACATGTCCTTCCCCACCGCGCAGACCGGGCAGACCCAGTCGTCGGGGATATCCTCGAAGGCCGTCCCGGGGTTGACGCCGGAGTCGGGGTCGCCCACCGCAGGGTCGTAGACGTATCCGCACACTGTGCACACGTATTTCTTCACTGAAACTTCCCCCTTCACTCGGAAATGTCGTGCTTTGGGAGGATTATACCCTGTCCCCCCGGAAAATGACACACCGCC
>CALCQG010000099.1 GCA_937897575.1 uncultured Synergistales bacterium
CATCAGGGAGCGCGAGAACGGCGAGTGTCTCTTCTATTGCGGCTCTTCCAATCGCTGTGCCATTTACCCCGTCCGGCCGGAGCAGTGCCGGTCCTTTCCCTTCTGGCCCTCCATCCTGGAGTCGAAGGCCTGCTGGGACGAGGCGGCCCGCTCTTGTCCGGGCATGAACCGGGGCGACCTCCATTCGCCGGAGGAGATCGACCGGATAGTGCGTTCATGCCCCTTTCCCGATCTCCTGTGATATCGTCCGTGACAAAGACACTCGCGCCATTTATAATCGGGGTGGAGCACAGGTCGTAGGATCAACGGGAACATGCGCGATCACAAGGAGGGCCCATGCATATCGAGATACTCACCGGTATGAACTGGAAGCTCATCTTGGCGCTGATCTTTTTCAGCGGCGTTTTCGCATACCTTGGCGACGTTGTCGGCATGCGCATCGGCAAGAAGAGAGTATCCCTCTTCGGCCTCCGCCCCAGGACCACCAGCCGATTCATAACGGCCTTCACCGGGATGCTCATCTCGGTGGCCATGCTCGTCACCATGTCCATCATATCCGACGATGTCCGGACCGCCCTCTTCAGCATGAAGTTCATCCAATCCCAGCTTCAGACCCTGACGCGGGACCTCCAGAAGAGCAGGGACGACTCTCAGCTCATGGCCCTGAACCTGATCGACAGCGAAAAACGGCTCGATGAACAGCAAAAGAGCCTGCAGACCACCCGGCTCGAGCTGGAGAAGGTCCTCCCCGACCTGGAGAGCGCGCGGCGGGAGCTGAGCGCAATCCAGAAGGAACGAGATCTCCTCGAGACGGAGAAGGAGTCCCTGGTGGCGGCGGTGGCCGATCTGAAGACGGAGAGCGAAACCCTTCGGAAGGGGCTTATCGAAATGCGGAGCGGACGCTTCGCCGTCTTTGCGAACGAAGCCCTTGCCCAGGAAGCCGTGGAACCCATGAGCAACCGATCGGACGTGGAGCGCATCTTCCAGAACCTCCGGGACCGTATCGAGCGGGTCCTGGCCGCCAGGACGGGGAAGAATCTTTCGGAGATCGTCCTCAGCGTCGACCTCCAGCATGAGGAGCAGACCATCGCCCAGTGTACGGACAATCCGGTGCGAAAGTTCATCCGCGCCGTGGCGGCCGGAAACACCCTGTACGGTGAGGACGTCCGGATCACCTACGAAGTCCAGGACAGCGTGCTGGTGTACCGCAAGGGCGACATGCTCTACGAAAGCGTCCTGAACACGACGGGGGCCGAGGCCGATGCCGAGGCGGAGATGCACCTGATCCTGCGCATGGTCAACAGAAAGGCCACAAACGACTCGATCAAGCCCGATCCCACCTCAGGCAAGGTCGGTACCATGGACGCCACGGAGTTTTTCGACGCCGTCGACGCCATACGGACCGCCGCGTCCCCCGTGCGGATCGAGGTAACTGCCGCCGACAACATCTACACCGAGGGTCCCGTTCAGGTGACCATCTCGGTCAGGAAGATCCCATGATGCGGAGCGATGCCCCCGTGTCGCTGCGGAGGGAAGAACAGTGCTCATAGTGGCGTGCCAGGTATGCGGCGAGGCCCGGGTCATCCCCGGGACACCCGATGACGACGGAATAGCACGGGCAATGTGGATCTGTCCGGTCTGCGGAACGGGGCAGATACTTCAGTTGCCCGTCTCCGCCGATGTCCGAAAGGGCGACCTCAGACAGATCGTCTGCGGTATGGCGTTGCCCTCGACGCCCCAAGCGGAGGAGGAGTCATGATCAACGGCTACTCCTTTTACGACAGCAAGCAGGCTGTCTCGCCGGAGGAGCTGGCAAACCTGTATCGATTTACCCGCTGGGCGCGGAGCCGATCCCTCGAGGACATAGGGAGGATGCTCGCCGGGACCTCCATGTGCTTCAGCGTCCGCCATCAGGATCAACTCGTCGCCTTCTGCAGGATCATCACCGACTTCGTCTACAGGGCGTCGCTCTGGGACATCATGGTCCACCCCGAGCATCAGGGAAAGAAGATCGGGTCGGCGCTGCTAGACTACGCCCTCTGCCACCCCGCAATCAAGGGGATTCCTCTCGTCATCACCTATACGAGCGAACTCGCACCCTTCCTCGTCCACAAGGGCTTCTCCACCCAAGACGGGGCCCTCATGCTCCTGCGAAGACCCATTGAATATTCCTGATACCCTGTTCCGCCTCCTTCCGCACCTCCTCTGGCCGACCGCATGCCCCATCTGCGGGGCCATCGGTGTCCCAGCCTGTCTGACCTGCCTTCTGCCCCTTCTTCACCCGCCTCTTCCCATCCCTCTGCATGGTGCCTCGTTCCTCCTCTGGACAGGCGGCCCGTATGAGACGCACCTCCGGGACCTCGTCCTCGAGATGAAATACGGAAAGAATCGCGCTCTTGCCGTTGTCATGGGACAGGCTCTGGGACGAATCTTCCCCAAGCCCGATGCGGATGCACTCGTTCCCGTGCCGCTTCACATCGATAGTCCAAGAGGCTTCAACCAGTCCGAAGCCCTCGCCCAGGGTTTGAAAAAGGAGTGGAGGATGCCGGTGGTGGACGCCCTTGCATGGAGAGAACGATGCACGGAACAGGCCACCCTCGAGGAAAAGGAGCGGCGAAACATGCCTTCGGACGCAATCACCATCGGCCGCAAAGGGCTCGCCGGGAAACAGATCGTCCTCGTGGACGACGTCAGCACGACGGGGACGACGCTCTGCCGGGCCCAGGAGGCCGTCGTGCGGGGAGGGGGGCGATGTGCCCTCGCCGTCACGTGGACCTATACCCCGAAGAGAGTATAGGAGCCACGAAGAAGACCTCCGGCTCAGCAACCTTCAACCTTTTTTGGTAAACTCGCCGAGTCACACCCGGTGGACGAGACGATTGCTTACCTGCCATGGAACATATGTTTGACAAACCGACACTCCTTACGAATTGGGACGATGGACATGGAACATCAACCTCTTGTGGTTTACATTTCACGGAGGGCGATATTCACCATGGGCATTTGAGTGAATGAGAAAAATTGAGTCTTTCATGCTTCGGCTTGAAGCCGTTTCGTTTTCGCAGATGGCGTTGACAACTAAATTTGAGCTTGTATAATGTTTTGCTGTGCGGAGAGGTGGCCGAGTGGTCGAAGGCGATTGACTCGAAATCAATTGGGCGGCTTGCCGTCCCGTGGGTTCAAATCCCACCCTCTCCGCCAGGAAAATCCGCCTGCAGTCAATGACTGCAGGTTTTTTCTTTTCCATTTTCGCGGTGTCCGCGACATCCCGACGAGTCTCCGCTCTTTCCGCTTTTTTCTACGTCCTGATACATACTCAATAGAGAATCTTTTTATGATCACGCCCATCCCCTCGATTTCAGGCCGCACCAGAGCAGTCACAACATGGAGAGGCATTCCAGTCCATGACTCTTTCACCGATACCTGAAGAAAACGGACGCATCGGACAGGCCAGCGGAGCTATCGGTGCAACCATCGAAGCCGTCAGCAGCTGGATATTGCTCCGCTCCATCCTGATCGAGGACTCTCTGTCTTTGACGGTTTGAGCCCCGCATCGTCGCGCAATGAGCTCGGGGAGCAGGGTGTTATAGGGCAACCCATGGTATAGTGTATCTACAGCATGAAAATCAGCATACGAGGTGAGCCATGAGATATAAACCATTGGTCTTGGGAGTACTATCGGCGGCGTTGCTCATGACAGCTTTCGGACACAGCGCGCAGGGCAGTGATTCCGCCAGCGCCAATCCGACGGTTCACGGAGAAACCACGGCAGCAGTTCCGAAGACCGCTCCGAAAGAAGCCGCTGAAACAGAATCGGCGGCCGATTACAGGGAAGTCTACGGTGAAGTGCTGGACGGCTATTACGATCTCATTGCAAATTCCCCCGAGGATTATGACCCTCGTGAGGGCGAAACAGGGGTACTTGAGGCCATCATGGGCAAGGAGGGCGGCGAAGCCCTTGACAGCGTGGGATACTCTATACAGGACATCAGCGGAGACGGAATCCCGGAGCTGTTGATAGGCGCGGTTACAGAAAAAGAAAATTCCGTTTCCTACGGAAACGAAATTCTTGCGGTGTACGCCTGTGTGGACGGCATACCACGTTTCTCCTTCGAAGGCATTGCCAGAAGCAGTTACCGTTATACCGGGGAGGGGAGTTTTCTCTATCAGGGCTCTAACGGTGCGATGTACAGCATCTTTGGAACCTATACCATCTCTCCGGACGGAGTGTCTCTGTCCTGCAACGACTACTACTTTACATTTGAGAAAGACAAGAATTTCCAAGAGATCGGGGTGTATCACAACACCTCGGGCAAGTGGGACAAGTCGGTTTCAGAGGAGTTATCCATCACCGACGAGCAATTCTGGCAGATGGAATCGGATCGGGAGAAACGGATCCAGAACATCGAGCTCATTCCATTTTCACAGCATGTGCTTTCAGGTGCAGATACAGGCGCCGTTGGTTCGCAGGTGCGCGCCCGCTGGGCGAAGGATGAGCTGCATCGTTTTTCCGCTTATGACGAATTTATCGCCGACACGACCGAGTCGCAGGTCGGAGTCCTGTTCATAACCGACAGCAGCGTTACAGACTTCAAGGTGCTGGGGCTCACGCTTGACAGTGTTGACCACAACGGAAAAGTGGCGTTCTCGACGAAAGAGCTGTACGCCCTTGATGTTTTGGCGCCTGAACGTCCTCTGATGGTGCGCCTAACATTGTTCGGAACCATTCCGCATTACGGTATCTCGTATGTTGACGGGAGCGGCGCAACAAGGAACTTCGCCGTGGAGGTCAGCGGAATGGACGGTTCGCTTTTGTTGACCGAATTCGACCACTGACCAGGCGTATAGAGAATCGCCACCTCTTGAGATCGATCAGGAGGCCTTTTGTGGCATAGGTTTCAAATCCACCCTCTCCCGTCAGAGCAGGGGACGGAACTGACAAACATGGCCTTATTGCGACAGCGCTCTCCGTGAGACTCGATACGTATCCTCATTGGACATATAAGGCGGCACGCAATGCGTTTTTCTTTCTCCGTCGCATCATCGCTTCAGGGGGCCAAATCACGACCGGTCCATCCTGCAAACGCGCAGGGCATGTCATGCAAGTGGGGACGCCCTTCGTTATAAAATCCGCCGGGCTGTGGTATAATATTCGCCGTTGTTGCGGAGAAGTGGCCGAGTGGTCGAAGGCGGGCGCTTGGAGAGCGTCTAAACCGCGAGGTTTCGTGGGTTCAAATCCCACCTTCTCCGCCATTGCTTTTCTCAAGGCCGGGGCCTTTTTTCCGGTCGGTTCCCTCAGTTACTCGCCTTTTCCCGTATGCACCACAAAACAACATGCAAAGCCTGCAAAATGGCACATACTTCATGCGTCATCTTGTAAGGCATGGCAAGGCGTTGCAGATCAGGCTGGCTCATCCCCAAAGGAATTCCGGACATGTCATAGGGAGAGCGCTCCGCACGTGTCGGCCGTTTTTGTTTCCGTGCCGGGAGGCGTGTGCACTGGACAGACCTTGGACAACAAGCTGAAGAGGGGAGTCGTCGTGCCCTCCCGGATTTTTCTGCCCAACGCATGGCATACCGGTCAGTCCACGGGGTGGTACGATGACAAAGAAAAGAGCGCTCCGGCCTATCTTTTGCCGGAGCGCTCTTCTTTTGATCTCTTACGCAAGGACCTCGCGAATCTTCGAAAGGGCCTCGTCGATCTCTTCCTTCTTGATTACAAGCGGGGGAGCAAACCGGATGATCCAGTCGTGGGTCTCCTTGCAGAGGAGCCCCTTCTGTTTGAGCGCCGTGGTGTAGAGCCGTGCCTTTCCCGCGGACTGATTGAGAACGAGCCCGATGAGCAACCCCTTGCCCCGGACGAGTTTGATCTTCGGCGATTTGATCGCCTTGAGGCCGTCCATGAAGTACTTGCCCAGCTCCTCGGACCGCTCGGCAAGGTGTTCCTCCTTCAGGACGTCGATGGCCGCCGAGGCGATGGCGCAGGCCAACGGGTTTCCGCCGAAGGTCGAGCCGTGAGTCCCCGGCTTGAAGACGCCGAGGATATCCTTGTTCGCCGCGATGGCCGACACGGGCATGATACCGCCGCCCAGCGCCTTGCCCATGATGATGATGTCCGGGGTGATCCCTTCGTGCTGGAACGCGAAGTCCTTCCCCGTCCGGCAGAACCCCGTCTGAATCTCGTCCAGTGCAAGCAGGACGTTGTTCTCCCTGGCGATCTTCTCAAGCCCTTTCAGGAAGCCGTCGCTGGGCACGACGACGCCCGCCTCGCCCTGGATCGGCTCGACGAGTATGCCGACGGTGTTCTTGTTCACCGCTTTCTTGACCGCCTCGAGGTCGTCGTAGGGGACGAGGACAAAGCCCGGCGTATAGGGGCCGTAGTTGTCCTTCGCGTCCGGATCGACGGAGAAGGAGATGATCGTCACCGTGCGCCCGTGGAAGTTGTCCTGGAAGACGATGATTTCGGCCTTGTCCTTCTCGACGCCCTTGACCATGTACCCCCACTTCCGCATGGTCTTGATGGCCGTCTCCACGGCCTCGGCGCCCGTGTTCATGGGAAGTATCATGTCCTTGCCCGTGAAGTCGGCGAGCTTCTTCGCGAAGAGGGGCCACTGGTCGTTGTAGAAGGCCCGGGACGTCAGGGTGACCTTGTCCGCCTGATCCTTCATGGCCTTGATGATCTTGGGGTGCCGATGGCCCTGGTTCACCGCGGAGTAGGACGAAAGCATGTCCATGTACCGCCGTCCCTCGGGGTCCTCGACCCAGATCCCCTCCGCCTTGCAGATGACCACCTCGAGAGGGTGGTAGTTATGCGCGCCGTATTCGTGCTCCACTGCCATAAGTTCTTCCGACGTGTGCCGAGCCATGGGAACATCTCCTTTTTCGTCCATATATATCCGGCAGGCCTTTGGGCCCGAACAGCCAGTCTTTATATTCTCTCCGAGTCCGGACTTTTTTTCAACCCCCGCCGGCACCAGCGGCGGAGGTACCGTCGTCCCGTCGTCCTGTTATTGTATCGCCCCTCGTCCCGTCGCCCTCGGAGGCTGTATCGGACACGAACCACATCCGCCTCACGGCGGGATACGTATGGTTCCCCTGGGCCGTCTCGAGAGGAATTTTCTCAGGACGGGCCTCTTTCAGGAGATGACGCCCTCGACTGCGACCGTTCCTTACGAACAGCGCACGGCCCTTGCAGAGGTCGAAAGTCTGCCCATCGACGCTCGGCCGGGCTCAGGCGGTACAAAGGAGAAAGCTGGCGGTGGCAAGCGGCGGAGCTCCATGATATAATCCCCCCGTCGAACGAAGGTTCGGCGCGCAGCCACCGGCGGGGAATCCAGTCCCGTGCGGCGGAGACCTCCGAATCCTGTCAGGCCCGGAAGGGAGCAGCAGTAAGGAGACCGCTCCGGGTGCCACGGGGAAACTGGATTTCCCGCCGGTGGCTGCGACTTTATCCCTCGGGGTTCTCGGAACAGGAGCAGGAAGGGCACACCTCGTCCCCGACGGGGGCTATGTCGATCAGCGCCTCGATGAGCTGCTCCATGGTGACGAGGTCCGGATTTCTCGTCTCGTGAACGCACTGCTGGAGGTAGTTCTTCAGGATCTCGATGCAGGCCTTCTGCATGGCCTTCCGGGCAGCCGAGAGTTGCAGAAGGACATCGTAGCACGGCGCGTTTTCCACGATCATCCGCTGAATGCCCCTCAACTGACCTTCGACCCTCCTCAGGCGGTTCAGCATCGCCTTTCTATGCGGAGGAAGGGCATCGAGCTTCTCGATAAGGGAATTTTTCTCCATCGCGGAAACCTCCAGATCATCATTTTGATGGACATACAATACGGGGTATATGCTATCTTCTGAGCGGTTGCCCGTCAACTTCACCCTATGGTATACTTTCAATGACCTCATCACACACGTGCGCGGACAAAACCGGAGGTGCCGCCCGAAGGACGGTTCCGGTTTTGGCTGATGCGTGCGGAGGGACAACCAAAATTCAGGGAGGGGTACAATCGTGGCAGTAGTGAGCATGAAGCAGCTTCTGGAGTGCGGCGTCCATTTCGGACATCAGACCCGCCGGTGGAACCCGAAGATGAAACCCTTTATCTTCACGGAACGGAACGGCGTCTACATCATCGACCTCCAGAAGACCGTACGTGGGCTCGAGAAGGCCTACGACTACGTTCGGACCGTGGCGAAGGAGAACGGCAGCATCCTCTTCGTCGGGACGAAGAGACAGGCCCAGGAGACCATCAGGGAAGAGGCGGAGCGCTGCGGGCAGTTTTACATCAACCAGCGGTGGCTCGGCGGACTTCTCACGAACTTCCCCACCATTCGGAAGCGCGTCACGCGCATGCTGGAACTCCGCGCCATGGAGGACAACGACAACTGGTCGAACCTCCCCAAGAAAGAGATCGTCCTTCTCCGGAAAGAGCTGGCGAAGCTCGAGAAGTACCTGAAGGGCATCACCAACATGAAGGGCATCCCCGACGCCGTCTTCGTCATCGACCCCCGGCGCGAGGAGAATGCCGTCCTTGAGGCGAGAAAGCTGGGCGTTCCAGTTATTGCCATCGTCGACACGAACTGTGACCCGGAGGTCATCGATTTCCCCATCCCCGGCAACGACGACGCCATCCGCGCCATCAAACTCATCGCGGGCCTTATGGCGAACGCCTTCATAGAGGGCCGCCAGGGCGAGGACGCCGAAGAGGTTGCTCCCGCCGAGACCGCGACGGTGCAGGAGGCCGACGAGAGCGCCGAGCCCACCGAGGACATCATCGAGGTCAAGGAACGGCTGCACGAAGCCTACGACGACACGGAAGAGCAAGAATAGCCTGAAGGAGGAAGAAAAGGGAATGGAGATCACAGCGGGAGCCGTCAAGGAGCTTCGGGACAGGACGGGCGCCGGCATGATGGACTGCAAGCATGCCCTCGTCGAAAATAAAGGAGATATGGAGAAGGCCATCGATTACCTCAGGGAGAAAGGGCTCGCCAAGGCGGCGAAGAAGTCCGCCCGGACGGCGGCCGATGGCCGGGTTTTCTCCTACATTCATACGAACTCGAAGATCGGGACCCTTCTCGAGCTGAACTGCGAGACGGACTTCGTGGCCAAGACGGACGAATTCCAGACGCTGGGCCGGGAGCTCTGCATGCAGATCGCTGCCGCCGCACCCCAGTTCCTCGTCCCCGAGGACGTCACGGCCGATGTGCTCGACAGGGAGCGGGAGATATACAGGCAGCAGGCCCTCGAAGAGGGGAAGCCGGCGAACATCGTGGACAAGATCGCCGACGGGAAGATCCACAAGTTCTACGAGACCTACTGCCTCATGGAGCAGCCGTGGATCCGGGACGGCGACAAGCGTGTGAAGGACCTCGTCGTCGAAACCATCGCGAAACTCGGCGAGAACATCGTCGTGCGCCGCTTCGCCCGTTTCTCCATCGGCGAATAACCCCCGTACGACAGGCGAGGCGAAGAGCCTCGCCTTTTTCATGGCTCGAGACTGAAGCAGGGAGGAGAAAAATTATGCGCTTCGAAAGAGTGCTTCTGAAGCTCTCGGGAGAGGTCCTCGCCGGGCCGAACGGCTTCGGCTTCGACCTCGACGCCGTTCGCCGCATAGGGGAAGAGATTGTCGAGGTCGTCCAGGCCGGCATGCAGGTGGCCATGGTCGTCGGGGGCGGCAACATGCTCCGCGGCCGGGAGGTGGAGGCCCTCGGCGTCGAACGCGCCCAAGCGGACTATATGGGGATGCTCGCCACCGTCATGAACGCCCTCTGCCTTCAGGACTCCCTGGAAAAACTCGGCGTGCCGACCAGAGTGCAGACCGCCATCGAGATGCGCCAGATAGCGGAACCCTACATACGACGAAGGGCCCTTCGCCACCTGGAGAAGGGGCGCGTCGTCATCTTCGCCGCCGGGACGGGTTCGCCCTATTTCTCCACCGACACGGCCGCCGCGCTCCGTGCCGCCGAGGTGGAGGCGCAGTGCCTGTTGAAAGCCACCAAGGTAGATGGTATATATAGCGCAGATCCGAAAAAGAATCCCGACGCCGTCCTGCTGCACCGCATAACATACGGGCAGGCTCTCCGCCAGCGATTGGAGATCATGGACGCGGCCGCTTTCTCTCTCTGCATGGAGAACACCATCCCCATCGTGGTCCTCAACATCCTGCGCAGGGGGAACCTGAAGCGGTTCTTGATAGAAGATCACAATACGGGTACCGTTGTATCCGGCGAGGAGGATAACTATGCCAAAGACTGAACTGAAAACGCTGCGGGAGAAAATGGACAAGACCGTCGAACACCTGAAGGGCGAATTTCTGGTCATCCGGACGGGACGCGCCCACCCCGGGCTCGTCAGCGACATCAAGGCGGACTACTACGGCACGCCGACCCCGATCAAACAGATGGGGACCATCACCGTTCCGGAGGGACGGCAGATTGTCATCTCCCCCTTCGACCGCTCCGCGCTCAAGGCAGTGGAGAAGGCCATCCTGGCGTCCTCTCTCGGTGTAACGCCTCAGAACGACGGCGAGGTCGTCCGCGTCACCCTGCCCGAGCTGACGAGGGAGCGGCGTGTCGAGCTCACGAAGCTCGTCGGCAAGTACGCCGAGGAGAGCAAGATCGCTCTGCGGAACCTGCGCAGGGACTCGAACGATGTGTTCAAGAAGATGGAGAAGGACAGCACCATCAGCGAGGACGACCTCAAGAAGTACACGAAAGAGGTCCAGGACATCACGGACGAGTTCATCAAGAAGGTGGACGAGACCCTCAAGGTGAAGGAAAAGGAGATCATGGAGGAGTAGCCTCACGGCTTTTCCTGGCGGAGGGACGACAATGGCGCTGCCGAAAGTCTATGTGACGCGACGAATTCAGGAGACGGGGCTCGGCCTTCTTCCCGGACGGGTTGAGTTCCGTGTGTGGGAGAAGGACTACCCCATCGAGAGGGAACGACTCCTCGAGGAGGCGGCCCATGTGGACGGCCTGATCACCATGCTGTCCGACAGAGTGGATGAGGAGCTCCTCGACCGGTGCCCCCGACTCAAGGTCGTGAGCAACTACGCTGTGGGGTTCGACAATATCGACGTGCCGGCCGCCACACGGCGGGGCATCCTTGTGACCAACACGCCCGACGTCCTCACCGAGGCCACGGCGGACCTCGCCTTCACGCTGATGCTTGCCGCAGCGCGCCGGGTTGTGGAGAGCAGCGCTTTTCTCCGGTCCGGCGAATGGACCACATGGAAACCCGACCTTCTCCTTGGCGCAGACGTCTTCGGCGCGACTCTCGGCGTGGCGGGCATGGGGAAGATCGGCCAGGCCGTCGCACGGCGCGCCAAGGGCTTTTCCATGAACATCCTCTACTACAACGGGACGCCGCGCCCGGACATGGAGCTTCAGCTCGGGGCGAGGAAGGTCCCCTTCGACGAACTCCTTCGTGAGAGCGACTTCATCACGATCCACCTGCCCCTGACGGAGGGGACGAGAGGCCTCTTCGACGAAAGGGCCCTCCGCGCCATGAAGAGAACGGCCATCCTCGTCAACACGGCCCGGGGGCCCATAGTGGACCAAGACGCCCTCTACACGGCCTGCTCGGAGCACTGGATCGGCGGAGCGGGGCTCGACGTCTTCGAGAAGGAGCCTGTCCCCCTCGACGAACCGCTTCTCACCCTGCCGAACGTGACGACGCTCCCTCACATCGGAAGCGCGACGGTCCGTTCCCGGGAGGGAATGGCTCGAAAGGCGGCGGAGAACCTTCTCGCGGGGCTCGAGGGCAAGCGTCCGCCGGACCTCGTCAACCCCGAGGTCCTGACACAATAACCCATGCCCCCGCGCGACGCGCGGGGGCATTTCTCTGTCCCACGGAAGAGGCATCAATTGCCCAGATCATGAGGCAATGGTAGAATCAACCATATCATCATTCTTCAGTCCGATTGGAGGGGAATTTCTATGGACATACGGTTCGTAACCCGCGGCGTCGAGGTCCAGGACGACCTGAAAGGGTATATGGAGAACAAGATGTCCAAACTCGAGAAGTTCTTCAATAAAATTCTCGACAGCCAGATTGTGACGAGCTTCGGACGGGGCCTCTACACCGTCGAAGTCACGACGGACGCCAACGGCGTCATCATGCGCGGCCAGGAGAGCGCTTCGGACATGCGGAAGGCCTTCGACCAGGCGCTCAAGAACCTCGAACGCCAGATAAAGCGCCATAACGCCTACCTGAAGGACAGGGCCCAGCTGAAGACCCACGACATCTCCTTCGACCTCCCGATTTCGGAACCCCAGGAGAAGGCGCCCGAGGCGGAGAAGGGCATCGTCAAGATGAAGCGTTTCCCCCTGCGCCCCATGACGGCTGAGGAGGCGACCATGCAGATGGACCTCCTCGGACACGAGTTCTTTCTCTTCAAGAACGCCGATTCCGGGGCCGTCAACGCGGTCTACAAGAGGAAGAACGGTGGATACGGGCTGCTCGAGCCCATGGAGTAGGCACTCAACAGAGCCGGTGGGCGTCTGAAGCGAAGAGGACCCCGCGGGGTCCTCTTTTCTTCTTCGCCGCAAAGGAGCGCCGATGCACGAATTCTCGCTCGTCGAATCCATCGTCGATTCACTGCTGACGATGCAACAGGACGCGGGGTGGAGGAGGATCGTACAGGTCCAACTCCGCGTCGGCGTGTTGCGCCAGGTCTTCCCTGACATCCTGTCCTTCGCCTTCGAGACAGTCACGCGAGGGACACCCCTCGAGGGGACGAAACTCGTCGTGGAAGAGGTCCCTCTCGCCTTCCGGTGCCTCGACTGCGGCACGACATGGGGCGACGAGGGCGGTACCTGCCCGTGCTGCGGCTCAATACAGCGCGAGACCCTCGCGGGCATGGAGCTGATCATTCAATCTCTGGAGGTGGAGGAACCGCCATCATGAATAAAATCGTGACGATTCAGCAATCCATCATGGCCGAGGACGAGAAGTTCGCCGACGCCATCCGGGCGGATAACGGCAAAAGAGGTCTCCTCATGGTGAACCTCATCGGCTCCCCAGGCTGCGGCAAGACCACGCTGCTCGAGAAGACCGCCGAGGCGCGGCGGCTCTCCTTTGCCGTCATCGAGGGGGACCTCGCCACCTCGCGGGACGCGGAACGCCTCGCGAAGCACGACATTCCCGTCGTCCAGGTGAACACCCACGGAGGGTGCCATCTCGAGGCCAACGTGGTGCAGAAAGCCATGGAGGCCCTGCCGCTGGACACCCTGGACGTCCTCTTCGTGGAGAATGTGGGCAATCTTGTTTGCCCGGCGGAGTTCGACCTGGGCGAGGACTTCAAGGTCGCCCTGCTCAGCACGCCCGAGGGGGCGGACAAACCGCTGAAGTACCCCTACCTCTTCACGTCGTCGGAGGTCATCCTGCTCACCAAGGCGGATCTGCTGCCGTACCTGAACTTCGACATGGATATGTTCACGCGCGACGTCGCCCACCTCAACCCGTCGGCCAAGACGGTGCACGTGGACTCCCTGTCCGGCAGAGGGCTGGACGAATGGCTCGCCATCCTCGAGGAACGCGTCCGGGAGAAAAAAGCCCATGCCCTATGAGGCACGGCTTCTCGAACCGCTGAACCCGAAGCAGCGGGAGGCCGTCGCCTATCTGGACGGACCTCTCCTCGTGCTGGCCGGGGCGGGCAGCGGAAAGACCAGGGTGCTGACGCACAAGATCGCCTATCTCATCGCCAGAGGGGAGTCCCGGCCCGAGGACATCCTGGCCGTCACCTTCACCAACAAGGCGGCGAACGAGATGAAGGCCCGTGTCGTCGCCCTGCTCAACGACGAGGCGAAGAGAATGCAGGTCAGCACCTTTCACTCCTTCGGCCTCTGGTTCCTTCTGCGAAACCGCGACCTCCTTCCCCGCCTCGGTCTGAAGAGCGGCGTGACGGTCTTCGACCGGAACGACTGCCGGTCCCTGGTCAAGGAGATCATGGAGCGCTACAACATCGACCTCCAGCAGTTCGAACCCTCCGCCATGCTCGACCGCCTCTCGGCGGCGAAGAACGACGGCCTCCCCGATAGGGCGACGGCCGGCGATTCGCCTCTTCTCGAGGGGCTCTACGGCGACATCTACAGCGAGTACAACAAAGAGCTCCGACGGCAGAACGCCGTTGACTTCGACGACCTCCTGCTCCTGCCCCTGCGCCTCCTCTCCGGGGACGAGGACCTCGTCCGGAGGGAGCGGGAGCGCCTCTCCTGGGTCCTTGTGGACGAATATCAGGACGTCAACCACCTCCAGTACCTCCTGCTCAAGAAACTCGTCGGGCCGGAGCACCGGATCATGGTGGTCGGCGATCCGGACCAGTCGATCTACGGCTGGCGGGGCGCCGACATGGGGATGATCCTCAACTTCGAGAAGGACTTTCCTCCCGCCAAGGTCGTGGTGCTGGACCAGAACTACCGCTCCTCGGGCGCAATCCTCGGTGCCGCCAACGCCCTCATCGAAGGGAACTCGCGACGGAGGAAGAAGAACCTCTGGACGGCGCGCTCGACGGGAGAGCCCGTCTACACGCTCCTGGCCCAGACGGAGTTTCAGGAGGGGGACTTCCTCGTGCGGGAGATCCGGCGTCTCCATGAGG
>CALCQG010000100.1 GCA_937897575.1 uncultured Synergistales bacterium
GAGGAGCCGGCGGTATCCGTCCGCCACGGCGCAATCGACGAGGCGCGACGAGGGGGACGCTCCGCGGACGAAGAGTCTTCTGAGGGCGGCAAGGGCCTCGGTCTCGCCGGGAAGCAGGGAGAGGGTGAGGGTCTTCTCCTTCTCTCCTCTGAACATGGCGAGCACCCTGTGGGACGGAGCGGGGGCCGCGAGCTCCTCCCAGTCGAAGTAGTCCCTGAAATTCTGCCCCTCGGACTCCCTGCCAGGCACGACGGAGCTTCGGATCTTGCCGCGGCGGGCGAAGAGCAGGCGCATCTGGCGTCTGGCCTCGCCGTCCTCGCTCACCCGCTCGGCGATGATGTCCATGGCGCCCTGAAGAGCGTCGTCCACAGTCTCGACGCCTTTTTCGGCGGAGAGGAAGGGGAGGGAGAGAGCGGCCGGGTCGTCATCGTCCTGCCGGAGAAGGGCGTCGGCCAGCGGTGCGAGCCCCCTCTCCCGGGCGACGGAGGCCCGCGTCCGCTTTTTGGGCCGGAAGGGGAGGTAGGCGTCCTCCAGGGCGGTGAGCGTCGCGGCGTCCCGGACGGACTGTTCGAGCCCCGGGGTGAGAAGACTCCGCTCGGAGAGCGATGAAAGAATCGCTTCCCGCCTCGCCTCGAGCTCTTCGAGGCGTTCATATCGCTCCCGGATGGTCCGGATGGCCTCCTCGTCGAGGGACCCCGTGGCCTCCTTCCTGTACCGGGCGATGAAGGGGACGGTGCACCCCTCCTCCGTCAGGGCGAGGACCGCCTCCACGGATGGGCGGGGAAGACGATGCTCCGTTGCGATGCGGACGGCGATGGCGGTGTTCATAGGGCTCACTCCTTTTGTTCCATTCTAGCACGGCGAGGGAACGGAGGTGTGGTACAATGTGCCTCAAACAGGGGGATGCTATGGCGACAAAGCTGTGGATCACGCTCTATCGGTCCTTTCTCGGCATATATGTTCCCGAGGAGCTGCGGGCGCTGAGGGGCGAGGTGCTCCTCCATCTCTCGGACACGCCGTCGTCCATGTACGGCGGGCTGCAGAAGCTCCTCGCGCTTCTCGAACCCCGCTGGGTGGTCCTCACGGGCGACCTGGCCGACGACATCAAGCTCGAGATCCGACCGGGGCTGCTCCCAGTGTATCGGGAAAAGATGAAGGCCCTCGCCGACGTGCTGTCGTCCGTTCCCGCGTGCAGGTCGGTGATCGTCACCGGCAACCACGACGACGAGAGGGTCGTGCGGACGTCCTTCCCGAAGGCGGTCGTCCTGAACCGAAAAGGACGGTGCGACGCCGACGGGCTTGAGCTGAACCTCAGCCACGACTTCGGAGGGCTGGAGCGGCCCTACGGTCCGCTGAACCTCTTTGGTCACAACGTGACCCGCTCCGACTTCACCGAGGGCGGGCGACGTTTCCTGAACGGTCTGGTCGCACTGCACGCCGTTCATATCCCCACGGGCAGGGTGTTCTCCCTGCCCTACCCCAAATATGTGAACGACGACCGCATGCTGAGAAGAAAAACGGGCCTATAACGCAGGGAGTGAAGGAGGAGCGAGTCATGCTGTCCATAGTGCGCGGCGGTCCCCGCGTGCTTCTTCTGAGCGGGGAGGGGGAGTGGCTGAGGAGCGTCCTTCGCGCGCGTTTTCCCGATGCGGAGGAGATGACGCCCGAGAGAGCCTTCGAACGGGCCGATGACTGGCATACCGTGGTCGCCTTTCAGGAGGGGGAGGGGATCGGGCACGAAGCGCTGTTCCTGCCGACCATGACGGACGAGGTGCTCGCGGCGCTCGTTAACGAGCAGCCAGGCGAAAACCTCCGCTCCGTCCGCCTTCTTCCCAGGATCATCCTCTTCCGGGTCTTCGGCAACGCCGATCGGGTCATGGAGCAGATAACGGAGGATTACCACGGGCGTCGCGTCGTCGTGCGGGACGTCCTGCCCCCGCTCTTGGAGGACTCCGTGGCGGTCTTCTTCACCACCACTCCTCTCAACCGGCGCGTGCCGAGGGACAGCGTGCGGGACGAAGCGCTGTACATCCAGGGGCTCCCCTACGGCGAGCTCGTCGAGTCCCTCAACGGCAGAGCGCTCTGGTACTTCACCGAGGGGCTCGAGGAGCACCGGTGGAACGAGATGGACATCCGCATATACGACTCCTGGGGGTTCTACATGGAGAACTATGCACGGGTCCGAACCGTCCTGGACGGCCTCGAGGCGGGGTTCATCCTCGGCGAGGGGTGGGGAAAGGATTACGCCCATATCCTCATGGCCGTCAGGGTCTACCGCCTGAGGTTCTTCTCCTTCCTCCCCCCGGAGGTCATCAAGGAGCTGCTCATGGGGCTCGAGTATGGGGAGGACGGAACGCGCCTGGTGGATATCGATCTTTACAGCGGGAAGAACAAGATATCCTGGGGCGGGCTGAAGGAGAAGAGAGCGAACAGACAGGAGCTGGGCATCCTGTTCCGCGAGAAGCTCCTGTCCCGCCTGTACGAGGGTGACAGGGACAGGCTCGCAGAGCAGGAGAGCGCTGCTCGCGAAGCGGGCCGCCGGAGTGGGAACGGCGTGATGAGCGCGCGTCGGGGTTGAAACGCGGAGGACGTTTGTTGAACGAAGGGTGAGCGTGTCGGCACATCGTGCAGCGAATCGGCCTTCCCCCGAAGGCCGATTTTTATGCCGCCGCGGTGAACTCCCTCTTCGCCGTATGGCGAGGGGGCGGGGAAATGGAGTATACTATCCTGCATAACAGAGCGCCGGACGGATGCGCCGGCAGGATTCAGGAGGAGAAGCCATGGCAGACATCAGCGCACCGAAGGGCGTGCGGGACATCCTCCCGGACGAGTCGTGGAAGTGGGCGTACATCTTCCGCGTGGTCCAGGAGACGGCCCTGAACTTTGGGTATTCGGAGGTGCACCTTCCCCTCTTCGAGCACACGGAGCTCTTCGCGAGAGGCATCGGCGACGCGACGGACGTGGTGGAGAAGGAGATGTACACCTTCCTTGACAAGGGCGACAGGAGCATCACCCTTCGCCCCGAGGCCACGGCCTCCATGGTGCGCTCCTACCTCGAACACGGGATGGGCACTCTGCCCCAGCCCGTGAAGTTGTGGTGCGCCGGCCCCATGTTCCGCTACGAGCGGCCCCAGAAGGGGCGCTACCGCCAGTTCTGGCAGGTGGACTTCGAGAGTCTGGGCTCGGCGAACCCCCTTGTGGACGTGGAGATCATCGCCCTCTCCGTCGAGATATTCCGGCGGCTCGGCCTCCATCAGCTCGAGGTCGTCCTGAACTCCGTCGGATGCCCCGTCTGTCGCCCAGGGTACAGAGAGCGTCTGCACAGGTTCTTCGAATCGCGTCTGGACGACCTCTGCGATACGTGCAAGGGGCGCCTGGACAGGAATCCCCTGCGCATCCTGGACTGCAAACGGGAGGGGTGCAAGGCCGTCACGGAGGGGGCGCCGGCGATCTACGAGTGCCTCTGCGATGACTGCCGGGATCACTTCGACGCAGTGAAGAAGGGGCTCCATCGCCTCGCGATCCCCTATCGTCTGGACAACCGCCTCGTTCGCGGGCTCGACTACTACACGAAGACGGCCTACGAGGTGCTCTCGGGCTCTCTCGGCGCGCAGAACGCGGTCTGCGGCGGCGGGCGGTACGACAATCTGGCCGAGGCCATAGGGGGCCCCCACGTGCCCGGCGTGGGCTTCGCCGCCGGGGTGGACCGCATCCTCATGGTCATGGAGCAGGAGGGGTGCTCCTTCGGCGCCGAGCCCTCCCTTGACGCCTACGGAGTGGCCCTGGACGCCGGGTCGAGGGAGTCCGTCTCCGACCTTGTGGATCATCTGCGGAGAAACGGGGTCGCAGCGGATATGGACTACGGCAATCGGTCGATGAAGACGCAGCTGAAAGCGGCCTCCCAGCGTCGGGCCCGGTACGCCTGCATCATCGGCGAAGGGGAGCGTCAAAAGGGGACCGTCTCCGTCAAGGACCTGGCGACGGGGGAGCAGAGGGAGATTCTTTCGGAGGATGTGGTCGCGGCCGTCCGGCCCCGGCCGTCGGGCGATGAATAGAGAAGGTACGGCACAATCAGCGGGGGAGTGTCCTATGGAAGAGACGGCAACGCGATATTTCGACAACAGCTGGAAGAGAACCATGTACTGCGGCGAGGTCTCGGGCCGGCCGGGCGAAAGCCCCGCGGTCGTCCTGAACGGATGGGTTCGGAAGCGACGTGATCTCGGCGGGCTCATCTTTCTGGAGATCTGGGATCATACGGGGACGGTTCAGGTGGTCTTCAACCCCGAGTTGACGCCCGAGGCCCACGAGCGGGCCGGCGAACTTCGCAGCGAATATGTGATCGCCGTCCGGGGCCGGATACAGAGCCGTCCCGAGGGGACGGTGAATCCATCGATGAAGACGGGGGAGTGGGAGGTGGCGGCATCGGACCTTCTCGTCCTCTCGCCCGCCGCTCCGATCCCCTTCGAGATCTCCGACGGGACGGACAAGGTGGACGAAAACCTCCGCCTGCACTATCGCTATTTCGACCTCCGGCGGGACAGGATGCAGAGGAACCTCAGGATCCGCCACGAGGTGGCCATGTACACGAGGAACTACCTTGCGGACAACGGGTTCCTCGAGGTGGAGACCCCCATGCTGACGCTCTCGACGCCTGAGGGGGCCAGGGACTACCTCGTCCCCAGCCGCGTGAACCCGGGGACCTTCTACGCCCTGCCCCAGTCGCCGCAGATATTCAAGCAGATCCTCATGATCAGCGGATTCGACCGCTACTTCCAGATCGCAAGGTGCTTCAGGGACGAGGACCTCCGCGCCGACCGCCAACCGGAGTTCACCCAGGTGGACATCGAGATGAGCTACCTCACCGAGGAGGACATCTACACCCTCATCGAGGGGTACATGAAGGGGCTGTTCAGGCGCGTCCTCGACGTGGATATCCCCACGCCCTTCCGGCGCATGGGGTACTGGGAGGCTATGGACCGTTTCGGGAGCGACAAACCGGACCTTCGCATCCCCTTCGAGATTGTGGAACTGGCCCCCTTCTTCTCCGACAGCGCCTTAGCCCCCTTCAGGGAGACCCTCGCCGCGGGCGGCTACGTCCGGGGCATCCCCCTGCCCGGCGGGGCGGCCCTCTCCCGAAAGGGGCTCTCCGATGTGGAGGAGCGGGCGAAGAGGCTCGGCGCCGCGGCCCTGTCCCCGCTTCAGCTCAAAGACGGCGTGCTGAAGGGTCCGTTGGTCAAGTACCTTGACGACGATGGCCAAAAGGCCATCGTCCAGGCCGCCGGCCTGAGGGATGGGGACGCTCTCTTCATTCTGGCGGGGGCCGACCGGCGCTTCGTCTCGGAGATCCTCGGAACGCTGCGCCTCGACCTGGCCCGGGAGCACGGGCTCGTGAAGAAGGACCGGTGGGAGTTCCTCTGGGTCACGGAGTTTCCCCTCTTCGAACGGGACGCCGGGGAGAACCGATGGACCGCCGTGCATCACCCCTTCACGGCGCCGAAATCGGAGGATATCCCCCTCATGGAGACGGACCCGGGCGAGGTTCGTTCCCGGGCCTACGACTGCGTCCTCAACGGAAGCGAGGTGGGGGGGGGATCCATCCGTATCCACGACCCCGCGGTGCAGGAGCGGGTCTTCTCCTGTCTCGCCTTCACCCACGACGAGGCCAGAGCGCGCTTCGGATTTCTGCTCGACGCGCTGGCATCGGGCACCCCACCCCACGGCGGGCTGGCCCTGGGGATGGATCGCCTCGTGATGCTCCTCTGTGGCGCGGGGTCCATCCGGGACGTCATGGCCTTCCCGAAGACCCAGAAGGCTCAGTGCCTCATGTCCGGGGCACCCTCCGTCGTGGAGGAGACACAGCTCGAGGAGCTTCGCATCGCTGTTCTGAAGGGCGGCGAATAGCAGAAAAATACCGGAGGACCCCGGCGGGGGCTTTCTCCCAGACAAGGAGGACTATGAAATGGTGACATTACGCTACTTCGGACACGCCGTGTTCGAGATCGTCGGCGGAGGGGCCACCCTTCTCGTGGACCCCTTCCTCACGGGCAACATCCACACGCGAGTTGCGCCCGACGACTTCGGCAAGGTGGACTATATCTTCATCACCCACGGACACGGGGATCATATAGGCGACGCGGTGCCCATAGCGAAGCGCACGGGCGCCACCGTCGTGGCGAATGCCGAGATCTCCCACTACCTGGGGAAGCAGGGCGTGCAATGCCACTCCATGCATATCGGCGGGTCCTACGCCTTCCCCTTCGGACGGGTGAAGCTCACCATCGCGCACCACGGCTCGGATATAACGGAGGGGGACGATCTGATCCCCGGCGGGAACCCCTGCGGTTTCCTCTTCGACTTCGACGGAGTGAAGATCTACCACGCCGGGGATACGGGGTTGACCATGGACATGCAGCTTCTGGCGAAGGAGAAGGTGACGGTGGCGCTGCTTCCCATCGGAGGGAACTACGTCATGGATATGGAGGACGCCGCCAGGGCCGTGGAGTTCATCCAGCCGAAGATCGTCGTCCCCATGCACTACGATACCTTTCCCACCATCGCGGCGGACCCGGAGAAGTTCGCCACCCTCGTGGGGGGCAAGGTGTCGGTGCGCATCATGAAGCCCGGGGAGACGCTGGAGCTGGCCTGAGGAAGAGACGGCCCGCGAAGAGCGGCCTTGCTCTGCGCGGGGCATAGACCTGCGAATGAAAAGAGCCCCCGACGGCCGTCGGGGGCTCTTTTCATAGCCTGATGCCGTCAGTATCGAAGACCGTAGGCGGGGTAGTAGATTCGCTTGTCGTGCAGGCCCATCTCCTGGTCCTGAAGGGCCGCCCGGGCCTTCTCGCCCAGGTTGACGCACAGCACGGAGGTGAGGATGTGGACGAGGAACATGGGGCCCACGATGCTGCTGCCGAAGGTGGGGCTCGTGTCGCTCATGTAGAAGGAGAGGGCCGACATCTGGCATACGGGCGCCGCGGGGCTGTCCGTGATGCTGATGATGGACGCTCCGTTGGACGAGGCCTTCTGGATGGACTCCACGACCTCGATGACGTAGCTCGGCAGCTCGCACACGATCACCAGGTCCCCTTCGCCGGTGGTCCTGGCCTGTTCGATGAGGGCGAGGGAGCCCCGCTTGATGAGGGAGCTCCGGATCCCCAGCTCGATGAGACGGGTGTGAAGGGATTCGGCAACGATGGATGATATGCCCCACCCCATGGTGTAGACCATCCGTGCCCCCCGCACCATTTCGCAGAAGTGGACGATGTCCTGGGGTTTGAGCTGGTTCCATGTGTCGTCGAGGTTGGCGTGCTCCAGCCGGAGGATCTCCTCGGGCAGGTCCTGTCTGTTGTCCATGATCCGGCCAAGCAGGGCCGTGGGGTTGACCTGTTCCAGGACGGCGTCCTGCAGAGCGCCCTTGAGGTCGGCGTACCCGGAGAAGCCAACCATCCGGGAGACCCGGACGAGCTGCGTCTTCGAAACGTCCAGCTTTTCGGCCACCTCCCCGATGGAGAGGAAGGCCGCCTCCCGCATGTTGGAGAGGATGTACTCGACGACCCGCCGCGCCTTGTTCGGCATGGTCTCAGCCTTGCTGCGCAAAAGGCTCTGAAGTTTCGTTCCATCCATAGGCGGTGCCTCCCCTTCGGCTCTTTTGTACAAACCGACTGTAATATTATAGTGAAAAATCGTGAACTAGGGAAGGGCGGCTGCCCCTTTCGCTCCTCCGGCGGAGGTGAAGACGAGGCGCTCCTCGACGGCACGGACGGTCAGTCCGGATCGCTCGGCAAGCCGCCGGATGCCGTACTTGCCGTGCCCCGTCAGCTGGGACACCAGCGTTCCGTCCACGGACCAGGGGCCCTCGGGGTTGCGCTCCAGGAGCGACCACACCAGCGCCTCGGCTGCGGCGAGTTCGCCGAAGGCCGGGTGATGGGGGCCGGCGATCACGGATCGGGCGAGGCTCTCGGACTCCTGGAGTCCGATTCGCTGAACGGCGAAGCCCAGGTGGCGAGCTTCGTGAAGAAGGCGTCCGGCCCACAGAACGGCCTCATCCACGGAGAGAGGGCTGTAGCTGCCCGAGGCGTGGCTCCGGGCGAGGGGGGTGTTCTCGAGGACGAGGCAGGGGTAGATCCGAAGCGTCATGGGGGCCGCTCCCTTCATGGCCGCCATGCGCCGGAGGTCCTCCCGGGAGCTCTCCTCCGTCTGGCCGGGAAGGCCGATCATCATCTGGGCGCACAGGGCGAACTTCCGGGCGAGAACGAGGGCCATGGTGTCCAGGACGAGACGGCCCGTGTACCCTCTGTTGCACACCGCGAGGACGGAGTCGTCCAGGGAGGATATGCCGAGCTCCACCATGGAGACGGGGTAGGGGGCGAGCTCGGAAAGCACCTGCCCCGTGATGCACTCCGGATGGGTGGAGAACCGGACCGTGCTCCCCTTGGGGGCGTTCAGCACGGCGGAGAGGTAGGCGGTGCGGCGGTCCGGGGGAAGACAGGTAAAACTCCCGCCGAAGTAGCAGACCTCCCGGGGACCGTCGAGGGACGAAAGAGCACGGGCGACATCCTCGGGCGACGGAATGCGCCCGATACCCGTGATCTCCCCCTGGTCGCAGTAGACGCACCGTCTGGGGCAGCGCACCATGGGCAGGAAGAAGGGCAGACGCTGCATAGTGCCCGGCCGCTCCGTCACGGCGTGGCGTCGTTCCAACGGGCGCCCTCTTCGAGGAGCACCGCCCAGGCGAAAAAGTCCGCCTGGGATTCGAAGCTCGAGAGAGGCGTGGCCGTCCGCGACCAGAGCGAGACGCCGCCTCGGTGGGCGAGGAAGTGGTAGAGCTCGTGAAACAGCACGAATCGCCGCCACTGGTGCGAGAGCGCGGCGTTGACGAAGATGCCCCCCCTGTCCCCCTTGACCACGTGAAAACCCCATACTCCCGGGGAGAGGGGAGAGTAGGTCACCTCCAGACGCTTCCCCGTGTGCTCCTCGGCCTTGACGAGGATGGAGAAGTCGTCCAGCCCGGCCCACTCTCTGCCCTCCGCCACAGCCCACTTGGGAAGGACGTCGGGAGGGGACGGGAAATCGAAACCGACGGGGGATGACTCGTCCTGTACCGGTTTAAGCGCCGCCATCCTCTCGGTCCTCCGCCTCCCAGCGCGAGATGGCCGCATCGACGAGACTCTGGACGAATTTCAGCTCCCGTGGCCGGAGTTTCTTGCTGCGGTACCACACCTCGACCTCGGGGCTGGCCTGAAGGACCTCCTCGAGTTGCAGGCGCCCGGATCCGGAGACGGATTTCACAAGGTCCTGCACCTCGACCTGGAGCGATTCCGCGAGACGGGAGAGCAGCTTCATGGACGGCGTGCGCCTGTTGCTCTCCAACGCCTGGATGTATATCCTGCTCACCGACGTCCGGTCGGCAAGGGCCTGTTGCGTCAGCCCTACGGCTTTGCGAAGCGTGCGAATCCGCGTTCCGAGACTCATGATCGTCCCTCCCCAGGGTATGTCTTCAAAAAATATGTATAATTATAACCTTGTTGACAAGATGTGCAAGTCCCTTGCACAGTTCGCACCCTGTTGCCACGTTTTCCATTTTGGAATATATTGGATGCATCGAATTATGCGCAGGGAGGGAGAAAAGTGGATATCCGCGAACTGCAAAGCCTCGTCGAAGTCCTGGAGAAGGGCAGCATATCGGCCGCCGCCGCCGCCCTCGGCATATCGCAGCCGGCGGTGAGCAAGCACATAGCGAAGCTGGAGCGCGAACTGGGCATGGTCCTCTTCGTCCGAGGACAGAAGTGTTCCAACCTTACGGCGGAGGGGGAGATCCTGTACAAGTTCGCCAGAAAGACCGTCTCGCATCTGGCCGACATCCGCCGGGACTTCGCGAACAGGGGAGAGGGCGTCTCGGGACTTGTCCGGATCAGCGCCAGCTCCATACCGGGTAACTACATCCTGCCCGGCCTGCTGGTGGCGTTCAGGGGGCTCTTTCCAGGCATCGAGGTCGAGGTCCACACCTCGGACTCCCGCGAGGCCATCGAAAAACTGGTGACCAGAGAGGCCGATATAGCCATGACCGGGCAGGGCAGACACGCCTCGGGGTTCACGTCGGTCCCCTTCGTCCAGGACGAGCTGGTCCTCATGGTCTCCTCGGGGCACCGGCTCGCGAAGAGGAAAAGCGTCCGCCTCGAGGAGCTCGAGCCCCTCGACCTCGTGGCCAGAGTGACGGGGTCCTCAACGGCGAGAATCTGGGAAGACGCGTACAAGAGCGCCACGGGCAAGACGAAGCGCGCGTCGATCAAGTTCAACAGCGTCGGCGCCGTCATCGAAGCGGTGAAGAGAGGTGCGGAGGGGACCATCATCTCTCTGCTCGCCGCCTCGGATATTCCGGGGTTCACGCTGGTCCCCTTCTCCTCACCTCTCGTCCGCGTGTTCTCCATCACCTACGGCACCCTGTCCACACGGGCCATGGACGAGCTGGTCAGCTTCCTGGAGGAGAGGAGGTCCTGCACCGATGAGTGACGAAGCGCAACGAACCCCGTCGCCCGAGGAGAGCGACGAACGGGCGGTGGAGTCGGTCCGATCCTTTCTTCGCGAGCGAAATTTTCCCGTCGAGATCGTCACGTCCCGCGACACGATCTTCACGGTGGAGGATGCCTCGAAAGCGGTGGGAGCCCCTTCTGAACATATTTTGAAAAGCCTTGTCCTCCTCGCCGACGACCGGCCCGTCCTCGCCCTCATGTCGGGGGTCAACAAGGTGGACGTGAAAAAGGTCCGCCGCGCCACGGGCGCGAAGAAGGTCCGGATGGCGACCCCGGAGTACGTCTTTCAATGGTCCGGGTTCAAAATCGGCGGCGTGCCGCCCGTGGGCTATCCAGAAAAGGTCCCGGCCCTGCTCGATGACGATCTGTTCCTGTACCCCATCGTCTGGTCCGCTGCCGGGACGGACCACACCTTCTTCCCCATCTCGCCCGGCGAACTCGCCCGGATTACGGAGGGGGAGCGGTGTGAAATAAAGAAATAAGAGGGTGGACACGCGAGAGCGTGTTGGCTTCGGTATGGGGTGCAGGTATCGATAGCGCCGCCCTCACGAAGAGGGCGATCGAGGAGAACGTGCTCTTCCACGGTCATTTTCCATTGTCATGCTTCAAAACGGCCGACGGGAGGCTCTCCCGCCGGCCGTTCGGATTTTGGATCGTGCGCCTTGTCCTCCGTTACCCCTCCAGAAGATACTGCTGGAGAGCGCCCCCTTTCAGTTCGGCGCCAAGGGCTACTGCCAGCTTGATGCGCGCCTGGACCGGCCTGAGATGTCCTCCGTCGAGGACGCCGAGCTCCAGGAGTCTCGAGAAGCTCCCCTCGAAAGTTTGTCCGCCGGGACTTGTGTGCCCCTGATGGCATCGGCTTGTGACGACCACGCTTACTCCATCCTTAATAATTTTTTTAATGTGGGGAATCCAGGATGGGGGGACGCTTCCACTGCCGAAAGCGCTGATGACGACGCCTTCGAGCTTCCGTTTTTTGTCGGAGGAGAGCATTTCGAGAAGGTCGTCCCCTCCGCCCAGGGTGGCGTACAGCAGCTCCACATCCCGAGCCGGCGGGTTGTCCGATACGATCCGGGAGCGGATGGGCTGTCGGAGGATGTCCACCCTGTCGGCAATGAACTGGCCGATGGGGCCGCGGCCGGGCGCCGAAAAGGCGCTCTTCCTCTGGCACTCCGTCTCCGTCACCTCCGAGGCGGCGAAGAGCTGCTCCTGAACGCAGACAAGGACACCCATACCCCACGTCTCCTCGGCTGCCGCCGCCAGAACCGCCTGGTACAGGTTTGCGGCGGCGTCGGCCCCGAGGCCGTCCGAGGGCATCGTCGACCCGGTGAAGACGACGGGCTGGGGGTAGCTCCAGTACAGGTCCGTGAGATAGGCCATCTCCTCCATGGTGTCGGTCCCGCAGGAGACGACCACGCCCGAGGCTCCGTCGATCACCGTTTTGGCGAGGATCTGCACGAGGTCGAAGGTCATCCTCATGCTGTAGTGGCTGCTCGGCTGATGGCTCCAGTCCATGGGGACGATCCGCCCCGTCATGCTCTCGGGAAGCCAGGAGATCATCTGTTGGGAGGTCACGGTGGGCTGCAGGGACTTGGACTCCTTGTTGAACTGCGTACCCACCTGTCCGCCGGTGACCACCAGGGCGATTTTTTCACGCTGTGCCATGAGGGACCTCCTTCAACACAGAGATGCAAAGTATCTAGGCTGTCCGGCGAAGAAGCTTCGCCCGAGAGGACCTAGAAGCCCAGGTCGTCTCCCACAAGGATGACGTGGGAGGTTCGCCCCGTCGTCGCCCGCTCGAGGATCAGCAGGGCCTTGCAGGCTCGTTCCGGTGCGTTGCAGTTCACGCAGTGCCCCGTCTTCGTGCAGGGGGGCTGCAGGTTCAGCCGCAGCGCGTTGGGCGGAGTGGCGACGTTGCGCGTCCGCGCTATGGCTTCGTCCAGGTCCTTGGTCACCTTGTTCATCCCGGCGACGAAGATGATCGTGTTTCTTCCCCAGGCCATACCGCTTACCCTGTTGCCGTTTCCGTCGATGTTCACCAGGGTCCCGTCGAGGGTGACGGCGTTGGTCCCCGTGAGGAAGTACTGGGCCAGCAGTTCGTCCTGAAGGGTCTGCATGCGCTGCTCCTGGGTGAGGGAGGGGTCCCAGTGGTGGATAACCGTGCATCCCCGTGCCCGGAGGCCTTCCACCGCCCCGATCTCGCGTATGGTGACGCTGCCGGGAATGCCGACGGTGGCACCCTCGGGGATTATCCTGAAGACTTCGGCCAGTGCCTCCTCTTTCGTGGGGACGTACTGGGCCTGGAATCCCTTGGCCGTGAGGGATCGCACCAACGTTGCCCCGAGGACCTTCCAATGTTCACGCCGGGCTGCCGCAAAGGATGACTGCTCCATATTCTTCACCTCTGACCTGTCGTGTTTCGGTACCTGTATCGTCCGTATCATGGCAAGAAAAGGTCTTTTTGTCCAGTTTTCGGACCTGGTGGCGCTGAGCGAGTGTCGTTATTGGTGTAAAGGTTTTATCGTTGACACCGTTCGAAGAAGGGATTATACTACCTCTGTTTCGGGAGGTGCGCCATGGCGAGGGATGAAATGCTGCTTACAAGAAGATCACAGGGCGATCAGCTCTACGACCTCTATGCCCCGCTTCTCACGGCAAGGCAGCGCCAGGCGTGGGAGTTCCACGAGTTCTCCGACCTTTCCCTTGCCGAAACGGCGGAGGCCATGGGCACAAGCAGGCAGGCCGTGCACGAGCTCATAACGAGAAGCAGGGAACGCCTTGCGGAGCTTGAAGGGCTTCTCGGGTTCCATGCGCGGGAGGAAGGGCTCAAAAAGGAGATCCGCAGGCTGAACGAACGCCTTGACGGTGGGGAAGAGGAGGGCATGGGACGTGTTCGAGACGCTTCGTGAACGCCTTGACAGCGTCCTGGGCAAGCTGAAGGGACGGGGTAAACTCTCAGAGGGCGATGTTGAGACGGCCCTTCGGGAGGTCCGGCGGGGTCTGCTCGAGGCGGACGTGGACTACAAGGTGGTCAAGACCCTTGTCGAGACCATACGGGAGCGGGCCGTCGGCCGCGAGGTCCTTGACTCCATAACGCCGGGACAGCAGGTTGCCGCAATTGTCTATGAGGAGCTCTCAGCCCTTATGGGTACGGACCCGGTGGCGCTCGTCATATCGCCGAAGCCTCCCACCGTGTATCTCATGGTGGGGTTGCAGGGCGGTGGAAAGACGACGTCCACGGTGAAGATCGCCCGGAAGCTCGCGAGCGGTCATAAACCTCTCGTCGTGGCCTGTGACATGCGCCGCCCTGCGGCGGTGGAGCAGCTTCAGGTGCTTGCGAAGCAGTCGAAGATCCCCTTCTTCGGGCCCGAGCCGGGGGAGAAGGACGTCTTGCCCGTCGTCCGCCGGGCGCTCCGGCACGCGGCCGATCACCTGAACGACGTGATCCTCTTCGACACGGCGGGGCGCCTCCACATGGACCAGGAGCTCATGGACGAGCTCGTTGCGGTGAAGGAGGCCGTCCAGCCGACGGAGATCCTGCTCGTGGTGGATGCCATGACGGGGCAGGAGGCCGTCCGGGTTGCCCAATCCTTCCACGAGAAGCTGTCCATCACCGGGGTAGTGCTCTCGAAGCTGGACGGCGACGCCCGGGGCGGTGCCGCCCTTGCCATACGGCAGGTGACCGGCGTCCCCATAAAACTGGCGGGCGTCGGCGAGGGGACTGATGCCCTCGAGGTCTTCGACGCGCGGCGCATGGCCCAAAGGATCATGGGCATGGGCGACGTCATGGGGCTGGCGGAGAAGATTCAGCAGATGACCGACTCCGGGGCCGCCGAGAAGATGGCCGAGAGCATCAAGAAAAAATTCACTCTGGACGACCTGCTCTCTCAGTTCGAGCAGATCGAGAAGATGGGCCCCCTGGAGAAGGTCCTGGATATGATCCCCGGGTTCAGCAAGATGAAGGGGATGGGGGGCGACGACCTCGATCCGAAGCGCCTCAGACAGTCGAAGGCCATCATCCAGTCCATGACGAAGGGCGAACGGCGCGATCCGGGGAACATCAAGGGCAGCAGACGCCGGCGGATAG
>CALCQG010000101.1 GCA_937897575.1 uncultured Synergistales bacterium
AAGTTAATTATGAAATAAATAGAACAGCCGCTCATTTAGTCAGTATTTTCCCCTGGGGCTCCCCGTTCGGGGCCGTATCGCCGTGAACCTCGCCCCGGCGGACATCCCCAAGGAGGGAGCCATCCTGGACCTCCCCATCGCTCTCGGCATCGCCCGGGCCATGGGAGCCCTGCCCGACGTCCCGCCGGCGATCTTCATGGGCGAGCTGGCCCTCGACGGACGCCTTCGGGGCGTGCGGGGCGCCGTGGGTGCGGCCCTGCTCGCGCGGAGGGAGAACGTCCCTCTCTTCGTCCCGGCGGAGAACGCCAGCGAGGTCTCCCTCGTGAGGGGGTGCAGGGCCTGGGCCGTCCGGGATTTGAGGGAGCTCTTCACGGCCCTCAAGGGGGAGGCGACCCTGCCCGCCGTGGGCGAGTACGTCCCCGAGGAGACCTCCGTCGCGCCCGACCCGGACTTCCTGGATATCCGGGGCCAGGCGGGGGCGAAGCGAGCCCTCGAGATCGCCGCGGCTGGGCACCATAACGTGCTACTCGTCGGCTCGCCGGGGAGCGGCAAGACCATGCTGGCCCGGGCCCTCAGGGGCATCCTGCCGCCCCTCTCCGACGAGGAGTTCCTCGAGTCGGCCCTGGTCCGGAGCGCGGCGGGCCTTCCCTTCGAGCGGACCATGTACCCGCCCTTCCGGTCGGTGCACCATACGGCGAGCATCGTCTCCATCTGCGGCGGCGGTGTGACTCTTCGCCCGGGGGAGGTGAGCCTCGCCCATAGGGGCGTCCTCTTCCTCGACGAGTTCGCCGAGTTCCGGCGGGATCTTCTGGAGGGCCTCCGACAGCCCCTGGAGGACGGACAGATCACCGTGAGCCGGGCGACGGGCTCCGTGACCTACCCCTGCCGGGTCCTCCTGGCCGTGGCCGCCAACCCCTGCCGGTGCGGGTGGCTCGGCGACCCCGTGGAGCAGTGCACCTGCTCCTCGGCGGACCGCGAGCGATACCGGCGGAAGATCTCCGGCCCCATCCTCGACCGGATCGACCTCCACGTCCCCGTGCCGCGCCTTCTTCCAGAGGAGCTCGTGGCCGTGGAGGGCATGGACGGGGAGCCGAGCGCCGCCCTCGCCTGCAGGGTGCGGCAGGCGAGGGAGCGTGCCAGAGAACGCTGGGCGAGCCTCGGGTACAGCTGCAACGCCGAGCTCCCCGAGCGGATCGTCAAGCGCCATCTGGACCTCGCCCCCGATGTCCGGCCCTTCCTCGTCTCCATGGCATCCCGCCTCCGGCTCTCGGGCCGGGGCATCAGCCGGGTGCTCAAGGTCGCCCGGACCGTCGCCGATCTGGCGGAGGCCCGCCAGGTCCAGGTCGCTCACGTGGCCGAGGCCCTGGCCTACCGTCAGGGGGGTGTCTGGGCGTGACGGACCTCCTGGACGTCCTCCTTCTGATCTCCGCCTCGTCGTCCCAGCCGAGAAAACTCTGGAACGCCTTCGAGCGCCTCGGCGAGCCGCCCGAGGTGTTCCTCCGGGGCGGCTCGTCCCTCTGGGCGCGGCTCGGCTGTTCGCCGGCGTCGGTCGCCGCCATGGAGAGCCATCTGGCGGAGGAGGGCCCGAAACGCGAACGGGACCGCGCCGAGCGGGCGGGTGCCCGCCTTGTGCCCCTCGGAAGCGACGACTACCCGCCCTCCCTCCGGGGCATCCCCGACAGCCCCGTGCTGTTGTACGTCCGGGGGGCGTGGCCGCTCAGCGGCCCCGTGACGGCCGTCGTTGGGACGAGACGGTGCTCCTCCTACGGGCGGAGGGTTGCCAGCGAGATCGGCTCCGCCCTGGGAGCCCGGGACGAGGTGGTCGTGAGCGGCGGCGCAGACGGGATCGACGGGGCCGCCCACGAGGGGTGTCTCTCGGCGGGCGGGCGAACGGCGGCCGTCTTCGGGACGGGGGTGGACGTGGTCTACCCCGGAGGGCACGATGGGCTCTTCGAGAGAATTCTCGGGGCGGGCGGCGCCCTGGTGAGCGAGTACCCCATGTTGAAGCTCTTTGAAATTTCTTTTGTTATTCTTATGTCCCGGCATAT
>CALCQG010000102.1 GCA_937897575.1 uncultured Synergistales bacterium
CCGCGAACATCATGGCGGTGGCGCCGTCGCTGTCTCTTTCATCGACCTTCACACCGGCCTCCAGGAAGGCCTTCAGGACCTCCGGAGCGTCCTCGTTGTCCCGCGCGGCGGTCATGAAGGCCGTCAGACCGTCGGAGTCCTTGGCGTTCAGCTCCGCTCCGGCGTCGATAAGGGCCTTGATCATGGACGGGCTCTCGCTGAACGCCGCGGCGTAGTGCAGGGCCGTCCATTCGTCGGAATCGGCGTCGTTCAGCTCCGCTCCGGCGTTCAGGAGGACCTTCAGGACCTCGGGGTTCTCCCCGTAGGACGCCGCTGTCATGAACAGGGAGGCGTCGTCGTTGTCCCGTGCCTTCGCGTCGGTCCCGGATTTCAGGAAGAACTCCATGACGGCGGGGTTCTTGTTGAACGAAGCGTAAAAGGCGGCGGTCCATCCATCCTCGTCCTTGGCGTTCAGGTCGAGCCCCTGGTTCAGGAAGTAGGCCGCCACATCGGGGTTCTCGTTCTCCGCCGCGTACATCAGCAGAGTCCGCCCGGAGTCCGAGGTCTCCGCCAGGTCAGCGCCCCCCTTGACCAGCGCTTCATGGGCCTTGGGGTCCTCATTGTACATGGCGGCGATCACGAGGGCTGAATCGCCGTCCTCGCTCGTCGCTCCGATGTTCGCCCCCTCACCGAGAGCCTTCGTGATCTCCTCGGACGTCCCGGTCGCGCAGAGTTTGAGGAACTCCTCGTCGCTCATGGCAGCCTCCGCGACGAAGACCGCGGACAGGGCAAAAAGGACTACCAGAACCGCAAGAACTCGTTTCACTATCGTCATAGTATTCTCTCCCTTCATGATTCGGCCCGTCACTGGGGCCGTGGACCCTTTTTCACCGTCTCTTCCCCCACACAGAGGAAGGACGGAATTCCGACACCGCTGCGACACCTCGTCGTCACGCCCGGAACGTCACCCCCCCCGGCCGCCGCCTCCGCCGCCTCCGCCGCCGGAGGACCCGCCGCCGCCGAAACCGCTGCCCCCGCTGTAGGACGACGGGGCAGAGGGGGGCTCGTAGCTCGCCACGGAGGCCGCGAGGTTGCCGGATAGCCTGTCCGCAAAATTCGAGATGACGTAGACCCGGTCGATGCTGTCGCTCCAAGCCGGCACGTACTTGACCCTCTCGAGGATCGAGCTGAAGCTGTCCGCCCAGGTCTTGGCCAACCCCAGGGCGAAGGCGTAGGGAAGCAGTCGTTCGAAAAGCTCCGGAGTCTCCTCGGGAGGGTTCAGCATGGAGAGGCGATGACGCTCCGCGGTCCCTATGTACATGGCGAGGCCGTCGATCTGCGCGGCGACGTCGGCGCCCGCCCTGGTCTTCGCCGGCATGACGGAGCCGAACAGCGCGGCGATCAGCGCGGCGGACACAAAGCCCGCCGTGAGCACCGGGTCCATGCGGAACAGGAAGATCATGGCCGTCGCGCTCAGAGCGCCCAGGACGAGCCGCGCGACCCCCTGAACCCTGTCGGACCTCGTCGACCATCTCTTCTTTCCCCGAAGGACGGTCACCCCCTCGAAAATGGCGAGCCCGAGAAGCACCGAGGGGAACAGAAAGAGGAACGCCGTAATGGTGCCGGCCCACTCATCGAACAGGTCGGCGACGGGGCTGCCGAGCCAGGGGATCATCACGGCCATGGGGATGAAGAGGAGGAGTCCTCCGAGAGCCCACCCCCGGTTCTGCGAAAAATGCCCCTCCCCCTTCGCTGCATACGACTCCTCGAGAGCGGTGGACGCGTTGTAGAGACGTCGTCCGCTGGTTTCGTGCCGGAGGTTCATACCGCCATCCTGGCTCCAGTTAGTCAGGGAGTTGCAGAGGCTCTGCTGGGGTTCCGTGAAGCCCATGGCGTCCCGAGGTCGGTCCGTGGAGTGTATGGTGAGGTCGTCGTCGCTGCCCTCGAAGCGGAGCGCCCCCTTCACCGCGAGGTGCAGGATGTCCGCGGCGAGGACCTCGGGGGAGTACTCCATGTCCTTGAAGAACCGGACGTACCCCGGTTCGATGCCCTTGGGCGGTTCGAACAGGGGGATTATCGTCCCACCGGACGGGTCTCTCCCCTTGAACAGCCAGACGGCGACGTAGTACAGAAGGACCAGCGCCGTCAGAAAAGCCACGACGGGCCCCCGGTTGCCCGAGACCCATCCTCTCAGGCGCTCCGGAGAGGAGACGGGCGGCGGGCTCACGAGCCCTTTGTCCCAGGCGGCCGCCACGGTGAGCCCCTCACCGGGCCGCAAGATGCGCGTGGTCCCGAAGGAGCCGTCCGAAGCCTGGACGAAGTCCTTCCCCGTGTCGCCTCTGGCGCCGGTGAAGGCCTCCCACTTCGTCACAGCCCCTCCCTCGGGGAGGACCACCCGGTAGACTGCTCGTTCGATGGGGAAAACCCAGTCGTTCCCCGTGACGTTCCAGTAGAGCTCGTCGAAGTCCTTCCGGAAGGCGATCCAGCCCTTGGTCCTGTAGGTGATCTCGTAGACGTGCCGCCCCGCCTCGAGCAACCTGTCCGCCCTGCCGAGCCGGATCTCCAGATCTCTGCCCATCCGCTCCACCGCGGAGCGCACCGTCTCGCCGTCCAGGGTGGCGGAGAGCAGTTCGAAGCCGGTTCGCGCCACCGTTCCGTCGCTGCCCCTGTAGTCCGTCGGGAAGACCCGGATGATGCCCCGCTGTATCTCCTGACCGAGGGCCGTCAGCTCGATGCGCTCCCTCACCGTCACAAAGCCGTCGCTCTGCACCGTGGCCGTGACGTCGAAGAGGTGGATGACCTCCTCGCGGGGGGCCGCCGGCGGTTCTTCCCTCTTCTCCCGTTCCGCTTCCCGGGCCTCCTGTACAGCCTGCGCCCTCTGCTCCACGACCGAGGCGCCCGTCTCCCCGGGGCGGACGATCCCCTTCTCCCAGGCCGCGAAGAGGGAGAAGCGCTCCCCCGGCGCGAGGCCCCTGGTCGTGGCGACAGTGCCGCCGGAAAGTTCCTCGGCGTCCTGCCCTCGCTCGCCCCGCTTCCCCGTGTAGGGAATGGCGCGGAGAAGGCCCTTCTCATCGGGCAGGACGACGCGGCAGGCCGCCCGCTCGATGGGCATCGCCCACCCGTCCCCCGTCACGTCCCAGAGGATGAAGTCGTAGCCGTCGTTTTCAAAGGCGACCCAGCCCTTCGTCTCGTAGGCCACCTCGTAGACATGCCGCCCCGGTGAAAGAGAGGTCCCCTCCCCTTCGAGGGCGACGGACACCCTTCTGCCCGACCGGTCGACCCGGGAAGCGAGTACCTCTCCGTCCCGCCGGACGGAGAGAAGGCGGAAGTCCGTATCGTGCACCGTGCCCGAGGAGTCCATGCGCCCGGTGATGAACGAGCGGACGATCCTCTCCGCCCCCCCCTCCGGGACCGTCACCTCGATGCGCTCCTCGACGGTCACGACCCCGTCGCGTTGCACCGTGGCCGTGGCGTCGAACAGGTCCACCGTTCCACCGGCCCAGCCCCGGACGGGGACGAGGAGCAACAGGATCAGAAAGACGAAGATCGGGAGCACGCTCTTGTGTCTCATGGTGGACCCTCCCCGAGGTGCGTCGTGCACAGTCCCGTTCTTGCCGCAAGGGGCGAGCAACGCGACTCTACCAGATAAGGTACAATGAGAGCGGGTAAAAGTCCAGAACGGGGGCCTGGCGCAACCGTCAATGAGATATCTTTGTTAAATCAGTTATCATGCCCCTTTATAGCTTTTAATTCCGGACGGAACGAACAAAACTACCCTGCCCCACCCCTGAGGGTGGTTGAAAAAAAACGGAAAGATGGTGTAATAAACTCGTCTTGATGATCGTGTTCGATACTCTATCTTCACTATATCTTCATTGGAGGGGGCAGCACACATGGCATATCAGGAAGTGACGCACACCGGTTGGTTCAGCAGGATTGGCAAGTCTTTCGGGGGCATGGTCACCGGACTCGTGCTCATTGTCGCCGCGACGGGGCTCCTGTACTGGAACGAGGGACGGACGGTGAAGACGGGAGGGGCCATCGGCGAGGCCCAGATGCAGACCGTCCAGATGGGGGACATTTCAAAGGTGGACCCGTCCTTTAACGGCAAGGTCATCTACGCCACCGGCCGGGCCGACACGAAGGACATGCTCCAGGACCCCGTCTTCGGCGTCGGGAAGGTCGCCGTCAAACTGGACCGTGACGTGGAGTACTATCAGTGGGTCGAGAGCTCCCGCTCCGAGAAGAGGAAGAAGCTCGGCGGCGGCGAGGAGACGGTGACGACCTACACCTATGCGAAGCAATGGACCAGCACGCCCGTCGATTCAAACACCTTCAAGGACCCGGACTACATAGGGATCAACGAAGTCCTCGCCAGGGTGCAGAACGAACAGTGGGTGGCTCCCACGGTCTCCTTCGGTGCCTACACGCTGCCCGATTTTCTGAAGAGCGGCATCGGCGGGGCGCAACCCCTCCAGGTTGAGCTCGAGGACCAGCAGAAGCAGGAGATCGCCAAGCTCATCTCCGTGTCCAGGCGCTACCTCCGGCAGCCGGGGGCCGTTCGGCCGGGAGCCATCGGCGTCGTGGCCGATACGGTGGCACGGTCCGTATCGGGCGCCGTGCTCGGGGAGAACGACGTGGATGTGGCAACCTACGTCCACTCCCAGGGGAACGTCGTCTACATCGGTGCCGACCCCAACTCGCCCCACGTGGGCGACGTGCGGCTCACCTTCACCCAGACCCCTCCGGCGGACGTCTCCATCGTCGCGAAGGTTGTCGGCTCCACCTTTGACAAGTTCACGGCGTCCAACGGCTACACCTTCAGCCGCATCGACATGGGGACCGTGAGCGCCGAGACCATGTTCGAGGGTGCGAAGACGGAGAACACCGTCATGGCGTGGATCCTCCGCGTCGTGGGGACCTTCCTCGTCATCGCGGGCCTGCGGATGATCCTGGCACCCCTCTCCGTCATCGCCGACGTGGTCCCCATCTTCGGCACCATCGTGGGAGCGGGAGCGGGCATCGTGGCCTTCCTCCTCGGCCTCGCCTGGAGCCTTGTGGTCATCGCCATCGCGTGGATCCGTTTCAGGCCCCTTCTCGCCGCCGGCCTTCTCGCCGTAGTGGCCGCTCTCCTCGCCCTGCTCTACAAGAGGGGACGAGCCCGCAAAAAGCTTGAAGGAACAGGCGTCGCATAGGCCGGAACGGGAGAGAATCGCCATGAGACACTCCAGACGAACGGGACGCTGGCTCATTCTTCTCACCGTGCTGACCCTCGCCGTGCTGGCCTGTTCGGCGGGGGCTTCGGCCCTGGACCTCCCAGAGGCGGACGACCCCTTCCGGCTGACCATCCCGGAGGGGACGGAGTATGAGAAGCCCTTTGGCGCCATATACGGTTTCCCGGACGTCCGGCTGTGGGGGTGGTCCAAGGACGGCAAGGCGGCGCTGTCCGTCGTCCACGAGGTCGCAGGCCGGGGCGGCTTCGAAATATATTACGTCATACAGGACATGGTCTCCGACAAGGTCCTTTGGACCCTCGACGACGACACCTATAACTGGGAGAACGAGGGGGCCGACGTGGAGGGCTTTGACTCAGACCGCATTGCGGCCCTCTCCTACAAGCGGAACAGGGCGGCCGTGGACGGGGCGCTGCAGCAATACGCCATCCAGGGGGAGACGAACCCCTTCCTCGCCTTCCCCATGGAGTGGAACGAGTGGACCTACACCCCCGATATCTCCATCGTCGAGGAGAAGGAGCCTCAGTTCTACGACGACATCGCCTCCTACACCGTGTCCCTCGCGAGAAGCGGCGGGAAGACGAAGAAGATCGCCTTCGTGGACGACACGGCGTCGAAAAACGTCTATGTCTGCGCCCACACCCTCAGCCCCTTCGAGGACCGCGTGCTCGTCGTCATTGCCGAGGAGCGGTTCGTCTTCGAGGGGACGGAGCTCTTCTACTCCTTTGTGGGGTGCGACCTCAAGAAGGGCTTTTGAACCACTCCGCCATCCTTGAGTGGCGGGGCACTTGCAAGCATAAGGAGGTACTCGTATGCGCCGTATGAAAAAGATCCTCCCGACCGTGCTGTTCTGCGCTTTCGCGTTCGTTCTTCTGCTCCCGGCGTCCGCCTTGGCCAGCGACCCCTTCTCAGAGGGGGCCTTCGGCAAATTCTGCGAGGAGGCCAATGCCGCAGTGGACAGGAACACGGATATGTTCCGGGACGACCTGGCCTTCGTCATGGGGGCCCTCTTCCCCACAGAGCCCTTCCTCGCCGCCTGCAAGAGCTCCAAGCCCACCCTGCTCGCCAATCTCTCGTCCTACAAAAACCTCAGGGGGTCCAAGGAGTCGGGGCTCGAGCAGCACGTCCGCAACTACGACAACATGGTGGTCAAGCGCATGGAGTTCTTCATCAAGATGGCCGAGGCGACGGGCAGCGACTTCCAGAAGGAGCAGTACGCCATCCGCAGGACCATAGAGCTCTGGGACAAAAACAATCCGGACCTTCGAAAGATAGTCAGCAACCGCCAAAAATCGGCCGACGCGCTGAAGCAGCTCAAAAAGGACTACGACGACCTGCGGAGCCGCATCTCCTCTCCCGGGCCCCAGGCGCTCAGTTCGAACAACACGCTGAAGAACCTCTTCACGAACAAGACTCTGGAGTGGCCACCAAAAAAAGACCAGATGGAGGGGCTGGTGCTGAACAGAATATACAACCTTCCGTGGTTCCTCAGCTCCATGGAGCTGGAGTCCAACGCGAGAAAAACCCTCGAGACCTGGGATGGCTACGTGAGCAAATCTCTTGACAAACTGCAGAAGAGGATGGACCTGTTCCGCGCCGCCATGGTCAAGATCAACGAACAGAGTAAAACATGCGCCTCCTTGGGGTCGAACCTTCAGAAGGGCATCGAAGGGGACTACAACTCGGAGAACAGTCTGGCCTTCGGCCTGAGACAGGCCATGCTCGACGCCGCCGCATTCGATCAGCTGCTGCAAAAACATGTCGCCACGGAGCTGAACAAGACTGCCAAGGACTACGACGGTTTCGTCAAGTTCCGCGACCGCTCGGAGGTCAGCGCGATACTACGAACCGCCTACTCGACCTACACCGACGCCTCCGGGCGACAGGACGACCGCATGCTGGACGCCATGGCAAGCTACGGCAAGGCGATGCGCGAATACCGGAGGATGCTGAAGGACCTCGGCCGAAACTAGAGCGGCTGAACAGGGCGCGCCCCCTGTCCGCGGCTCGCTGCCGCGACGAGATGGCGTTCCTCCCTGGAAGCCCTCCCCCTTTTTCGACATCCAGACACAGGAGGCGCCCCGATCCGGATCGGGGCGCCTCCTCTTTTTGTCTCGATCCTCCTCCGGACTTCGCGGACGAGAGAGGCCCCCGCAAATTTCAGCGGGGGCCTCTTCACTGTCCGAAGGTTCTCCGGAACCGGACGGTTTTACCAGGTGACGCTGTTCATCACGGCGATCACGTCCGGGTTCATCAGTTCGGCGAGGGTCACAGAGCTGATGTCCCCCACCGCGACTATGAAGACGTGGCTCCCGTCGTCGGGGTAGACCCTGAGTTCATAGCTCGCCTCGCTGGACGAGGGGGTGGTGTCCCTGGCGACCGCGATGCACCGGTGCCCCTTGTAGGTCCGTTCGAACACCCTGAGACCGTCGTTGTCCTTGTAGTCCTTCTCCTTCCTCTCCAACAGGCTCGCAAGCTGTCCATCATAGGGCATGTTCGGCGTCTTCGACCGTTCGGCGTAGACCGAGTACTTGGTGTTTGTGAAGACTCCCGCTTCATCCCGCGCCCAGGAGACCGTCGGAGCTTTCGAGATCGGGTTGAGCTCCGCCTTGGTCCCCTCGGGGTAGGACAGGGTCACGCCGGCGCCCTCGATGGTCTTCGTCGCCCCGCTGAACTTGCCCGCGTCGGCGCTCCACTCGGGGATGAAGTGGCTCCGCCGGAGGTTCTCGAGGTTCGCGGGCAGCGAGACGGTCTCGAGGTCCGTGCAACCGGCGAAGGCGGTCTTGGCTATCTCCGTGACGCTCTCGGGGATGACGAGCTTTCTGATGCCGCTGTTCGCGAAGGCCCGCTCACCGATGACCTCCAGAGAGATGGGCAGGAAGACCTCTTTGAGCTCCTTGCAGTCGGCGAAGGCCTCCGCCCCGATGCGGCTGATGCTGGCGTAGGCCCCGAAGAAGGAGAGCCTCTGCCCCTTGAAGGCGCCGTCACCGATCTCGGAGATGTACAGGAATTCTCCCTCTCGGCCGAAGGTGTCCCGGGGGATCGCCACCTTTTCGCCGGGCTCTCCGGCCTTGTGGGCCACCACGCGGGCCAGGGTCTTCCCTTCCTCGATCTTCTTGAGGGTCAGGGCGTCGAAGTTCACGTACTGCCTCCACTCGGGGTTGAACTCCGTCCAGGCGAGTTCGTCCTCGCCCTTGCTGACGAGCCAGGCGTCCATGGCGCTCGTCTGGGCAAGGGTGGCATCCCAGGCCATGGAGATCTGCCCCACATCGGCGAAGACCTTGGCCTCGCCCTCCTTTTTGACCAGCTCGGGCATCTGGGAGGGTTCATGGACGTGCGGCATGCGGAGCTCCCAGAGGGTTACCCTCTCGTTCTTGAAAACACCGGAGCCCATGGACTTCACCGTGGAGGGAAGGGCCACGGACCGGGTCCACTTGCAGCCGGCGAAGGCCTGCGCCCCGATGGTCTCGAGGCCATCGGGCAGTGCGGGAACCTGCATGGCGGAGCACCCCTCGAAGGCCCTGACGCCGATCTTTTTCACTCCGGCCGGAAGCTCGATCGCCGTCAGCTTGCTGTACGCGAAGGCGCCCTCGCCAATCTCCACAAGCCCGGCGGGGAGCTTCGCTTCCGTTATGTTCGTGCTGTTGAGGGCGTTTTTCCCGATTCTGGTGATCCGCTCGGGAATCTCGTAGGCCGTCACGGCCTGGCAACCCATGAGGAATCCATCGGGAAGCTCCGTGAAACTGGCGGGGAGGTTCAGCGTCGTGATCTTCCTGTTGTACGAAAAGGCGTTCTCACCGATGGCCGTGACGCCCTCGGGGATCTTCAGATCCAGCTTTTCACAGGCATAAAACGCGTTGCTCCCGATCTCCTTCAGGCCGTCAGGAAGAGGCAGCGTCTCGAGGCTCGCACAGTTGAAGAAGGCATAATCGCCGATCTTTGTGACGCCCTTGGGGATGATCACATCTGTGAGCTTCTTCCCGTCGTAGAGGAAGCTGTTGGGGATTTCCTTCAGCTCCGAGGGCAGGGCGACACGCGTCAGATCGTAGCAGCTGTAGAACGCGAAGGGTTCCAGCTTCGTGGCCGTCTCCGGGATCTTGACGGCCGTGATGCCACCCTTGAAGTTGGGGTCGCCTAGGAATTGCTGGGACTGGTCGAAGGCGTTCTGCTTGATGCCCTTGACGACCACGCCGTCGATTTTCCCCGGGATGACCACCACGCCGCCCTTGCCGACGTACTTGACGATCATGCCCGTCCCCTTGTCGAACTCGAAATCCGACCCCGGGGTCTCCGCCGGCCACTTGAAGTCTGCGGCCAGGGCGGAACCTCCAAACGCTGTAGCCAGGAAACACAGTACCATCAGGAACAGGATGCTCTTCTTCATTGTCTCCTCCTTATTCTCTTATGGATTGAACAGCGTGATGGTGCGCTCTCGTATTTTTCCGGGGCAACACGCCGTTAAGAGCTCTTTTCGCTCGCCGAAACCTACTGCATGCCCCCGGGCGAGAAGGACTGAAGGACCTCCGCCACGAGGGGATCGTAGTGCTCCCTGAGCTCCGAGGGGTACTCCATCTGCAGGGTGTATATGGCGCCCTCGCCCACGTACCGCTTCACGCAGAGGGTATTCTCCCCCTTGTCGCCCGAGAGGATGAACCACTCGTCCCCCTTCTTCCGGGAGGCGACGGAGTCGAAATTCCCCTCCTCCTCCTCCATGGCCGACTCCAGAGTGGCCTCCAAAACGTTGTGCTCACCCCAGACGGTGATGGAACAGCCGTCCCTGTCGTAGAACCGCCTTCCGTCGTCGTTGTCCGGGGCCGGATCCATGCCGAACTCCGCCGGGACGGTGACGGACCAGCCGAAGCGCCCGTTGACGTAGGAACCGTCCCACACCGCTTCGACTCGCGCGGCGAACAGCAGGGTCACCAACGCCAGAACAACGAAAAGGAGCGATGTCCGTCTCATAGCCACACCTCCCTCATGCATCCGGACAGGGCTCTACCCCTTCGCTCCGGCGATCTCGTCGAGCTCGGAGTTCAGCCAGTCCAGGACCTTCTTCACCATCTCCATGGAACCGTCCTGGTAGCGTCGCAGCCAGAAGGAGTAGAGCCAGGCCTCGACGGACGAATCGAACTCGTACAGGCTCATGCTCTCGTCGCGAAGCTCGACGCTCACGGGCGTCGTGTAGGCCGCCTCCTTGTTCACCTTGGGGAAGCCGGCCAGGTAGAAGGTCTTTCCGGCGTTCAGATCGCCGAGCTCGAGGATGTTGTCGAACTTCTCCTCCCAGTCCGTCGTGGACACCACGGCCCGGTAGTAGGCCGGGAGCTCGCGGACGACGGGTTCAAGCTGCATGGGGAGGACAAAGTGGTAGAGCACGTACCCCGTGATGTCGAAGGGCGCGACCTCCACGTCCACGGAGCCGCTCTCGGCGAAGGCCTTGAACAGCTGGATCATGTCGTAGCCGCTGCTGCCCGAGAGTTCGCTCAATCCGCCCAGCAGACGCGCGATCCGGAGCTTCGCCCCCAGCAACCCCAGGAATTTCTCGTCCACCTCCATGGGTTCGCCGTCCGACGACGTCAGCTCCATGTTCTCCGGGCCGAGGTCCAACGTCGTGGCGTTCTCGACGATCGTCAGGACCGTCTGAGCGGCGCCCCCATCCTCCCCCGACACCGCTCCTGCTCCGAACAGCACCACCGTGGCACACAGCAAAAAAAAGACTGCAATCCGCTTCATCGTGTTCATCGCCCTCCCCGATATGATTGATTCCACTCATCGCGTACTCGTAATGTGAAAGCCGACACAAGCCTCTCTTGGATTCTACCAAATATTTCCTGAAAAAACGTAGAGCGCGGCATCAAATCGCAAAATCACCTCTCTTTTCGCCGCAGCGCCCTGACGCATTGCCGGAAGATTTCACGGCCGCCTTTCCGGAAATCGTCGACGGATACGTGCCACAGCCTCCTTGGCCACCTCCCTCAGGTCTCTGAACCGGACCTTCGTCAGGGGCTCGATGGCCGGGATATCCTCCGGCTCGCCCCGCTCGCCGAGGACAACGCAGGCGTAGGTCATCTCCCGGTTCCACCGCCGGACATCCTCCCGAAGGACGAAGGAGCGCGCCGTCTCCCGGGCGTCGGCCCTCGCCGACGAGCGCAGCGCCAGCACGGCGGGGTACCGGATCTGCCAGAAGGTGCTCTCGGTGCAGCGAATCACGGGCAGGATGTCCACATCGTCGGGGAGGTCCAGGCCCCCGATCCCCTCGAGGAGTCCCATGAGGACATACCTGTCCGACTCCGCATCCACCCGTCCGACGAGATACTCCGTCATCGGACCATCCGCCGTCTTCCCGAGGAGCCTGGACAGAAGATAGTAGGCCTCGCTTCGCAGCCGCCTGTCCTTCTTCTCTCCGTGGGCCTCGACGAACTTCTTCACCAGCCCCGGGAACTCCGGGTCGTCCGCCGCCTCGGCCTCCCGGTAGGCCTGCCAGGAGACGGACTCCTCCGACGTATGGACCCTGTCCTGGACGGCCATCCTGGAGATCAGGTCGGCAAGGTACGCCTCCTTGTCCATGACGCTCTCCCTCCATCCGTTCCGTTTTTTTCCGTCCTCACCGCGAATCCCCTCGCGCTCCGGAGCAAGGCCGACAGGCGCCCTCGCCCCGAGTCGGTCTACGAAAGACGGCTGTATCTCCTCGCGTTCTTCGCCAGCCCGACGAGCCCTCCAGGCAGAGGCCCCATGGCCTCGGCCTGGGTAAAGAGCTCCGAGGAGCGCCTGTAGAGCGTTGTTCGCTCCTCCTCCGACGAGGCGAGCCCCGCCTCGATGAAAAGGTCCTTTGCCGTCGCCAGAAGGGTTTTCTGATCCGGCGGCGCCGTTCGGACAGGCCCGGTTCCGCCGTTCAGGAACCCTCTCAGCGGTTCCGTGGGCATCCTGGGGTACCGTTTGTCCGGGTCCGGAGACAGACAGCGCCGGACCAGGCGGACGACCTCTCCGGGGAGGTCGTCGGGCAGGGGCGGAACCTCCTGGCGGAAAAAGAGATCCGGGGCGGCGGCGAGGCCGGGGGCAAAGGGCAGTGCCCCCGTGAACATCCAGAAGAGGATGACCCCCAGGGCGAAGACGTCGCTCAGAGGCGACGGACCGCCTGTCACCTGCTCCGGCGGACAGAAGCCCGGCGTCCCGCTCCACCCGTCCCTCCACCCCCGCCGTCCGCTCCATGTGCAGGCCACGCCGAAGTCCAGTATCTTCACGAACGTCGGCTTCCAGTCCAGCCAGGGCAGAAGGGCTATGTTGTCGGGTTTGAGGTCGCAGTGCACCACCCCTTTGGCATGGAAGTCGTCGGCTCCGTCGGCGATCTGGAGGCCCACGTAGAGCTTCTCCTCGAAGGAGAGGGATCCGACGCCCCGGGAGAGCGTGGGACCGTCCACGTGCTCCATGACGAGGTAGGGGACGCTCTCCTCGACGAAGGCGTCGTGGAGCACCACCACGTTCTGGTGCGGGGAGCGGCGCATCGCCATGGCCTCCGCGATGAACTCCCTCGGCGTCACGGCCACATCGGCGTGCAGGGGGAACTTCACGGCCACCGAGCCGAGGCTCTGCCCGTCGAAGAGCTGGAGCGCCTTCGCCGTGCACCCGAAGCCCCCCGACCCCAGGGGCTCGAGCAGACGATACTTCCCGCCCGCCAGCGTCCTCCCTGCCAGGGGGCCGCGGATCCATCGCTCCTCTGCCCCGCAGGACGGGCACGTCGCATCGTCCTCGGATACCGTCCTCCAACACCGCGGGCAGCACAGCGTCCTCTCCATGGTCCTCCCTCCTCGCCGACGGATGCTCTTCACTTCCGTCACCAGAAGTATATCGGACAAAAGCGGTCGCGCCACCGCCCGAAGGGCGAAACCACCCCGGGAGTTGGGGTGGGCTTTGCGACCCCTGGCGCGACGTCGCGTCCCCGTGCGCGCGCAATACGGATGAAGAAGACGCTCTCACCGGGGTTGTTCCCCAGGACGAAGGGGCCATCGTGACGAAGGGCATGGGATCGGCCCGACCGACGACGCGGCGGAGCGCCGGGTTCTGCGCGGCCATCGATCCCCCTCTTCCCCTCGCCCCGGTCGTCCTTCGGCAAGGCGTCGGCTCCCCCCTCGAAGGCGGAGAGAGTCCGCACCCCTCCTGTATAATTCCCGTGGATCGACTATACTGCACGGAGGGGGCAAGCTGCGCAGTGGAGAGCTCCCCCCCCCCTTCAGGAGGAGTGCCCATGGGCCTCATCGGGAAGCTGTTCTCCGGGTTCCGAACCGACGATCACCATACTCCGGACATAGGTGCGCTGAACGGGGACGGAGTGACGCTTCTCATGACCGCCGTCCGTGAGGGAGACCTCCAGGAGCTCGAAAGACTCCTGAAGGCCGGTGTCGACGTGAACGCGCGCGGTGAGAGGGGTTGGACGCCTCTTATGGTCGCGGCGGACAGAGGAGATGCCCGCGTCCTGAAGGCCCTTCTCGAAAGGGGCGCGGACGTCGACGGACGGGACGGGGACGGCTGGACGCCGCTCATGGTTGCCGCGTGGGGCGGCGGAGAACCGGGGACGGTGGACATCCTTCTCGAGCACGGAGCCGACGTGAACGCCCGGGACAAGGACGGCTGGACGCCCCTGATGTTCGCCGCGGACGGAGGAACCTCCCGCGCCCTGAGGGCCCTTCTCGACAGGGGGGCGGACGTGGACGCCCGGGACGGAAACGGTTGGACGCCGCTCATGCACGCCCTGCAGCGCGACGGAGACGGAGAGATCCTCCGCGCCCTCGTCGCGGCGGGCGCAACGGCGCACTTTCCCGACAGCGAAAGCAGAATGGTCCTCCTCGGCGGCAGGGACGCCGAAACCCTGAAGCTCCTCGCCTCCGCCGGGCTGGACATGGATGAAAGGGACGAGACGGGGAGGACGCTCCTCATGGTCGCGGCGGCGGAGAACCGGGCCGCCATGGTCCCCCTCATCGAGGCCGGAGCCAACGTGGACGCCGAGGACGAGGATGGAGGAACGCTTCTCATGCGCGCCGCAAAGGACGGGGACCTCGACCTGCTGCGGCTGCTCCTCGAGGCCGGAGCCGATCCCGACAGGAGCAACAGGAACGGCGGGACGGCCCTTCTGTTCGCGGCGGGCCGCCGGGAGAACCCCGAGCCCTTGCGGCTCCTCATCGCCGCCGGAGCGGACGTGAACAAGGCCGACGCCGACGGCGTAACGCCCCTCATGGTGGCTTCGGACAGCGGCAAGGCCCTTTCCGCCGTCGAAACCCTCGTGGAATCCGGTGCCAAGGTCGACGATCAGGACAGCAGCGGGAGGACGGCCCTCATGTACGCGGCCCAAAGCAACGAAAACCCCGACATCCCCGTCTTTCTTATGAAAAACGGCGCAAGCGTCCATGTGAGGGACGGCCGCGGGGCGACGCCCCTCATGTTCGCCGCGTGGAGCAACCCGAACCCCGACGTGCTGAACACTCTTCTGCGTGCCGGAGCCGACGTCCGCGCCCGGGACAAGGACGGCTGGACGGCCCTCACCCTCGCCGCCCGACGAGGGGCTTCCGACGTCCTGAAGATACTCCTCGGCGCGGGGGCTCCTGTGGACGACGCGGGAAGGGACGGCGAGACGGCGCTGCTCTGTGCCGCACGGCACGGGCACTTCGAGGTTATGAAGCTCCTCGTCGATTCGGGAGCAAACATAGGCGAAGGCGACAGAAACGGACGATCCGCCCTGGCGTACGCCGCCCGGGGGGACAGCCCGGAGATGGTCGCCTTCCTCATCCACAGGGGCATGGAGATCGACTCCCGGGATATCATCGGCGCGACCCCCCTCATGGCCGCCGCCCGATACGGCTCCACCCCCGATACTCTCACCCCGCTCCTGAAGGCCGGGGCGAACATCCACGCGCAGGACAACGACGGCTGGACGCCCCTCCTGTTCGCCGCCCTCAACGAGAACGTCGCGCTCCTGAAGGCCCTCGTCGCCGCGGGGTGCGACACCGACGCCAGGGCTTCCGACGGCACGACGTCCCTCATGATGGCCGCCCGGTACAACAGCAACCCCGACGTCCTCAAGGCCCTCGTCGACTCCGGGGCGGACGTCCACGCCCGGGACAAGGACGGCTGGACGGCCCTCATGTTCGCGGCCTGCTTCAACCCCGTCCCCGATGTCCTGAACCTCCTCCTCGACAGAGGGTCCGACGTGAACGCGCGGGACCTGAAGGGTTGGACCCCTCTCATGCTGGCCGCCTGGGGGAACCCCGACGCGCGGATTCCGGAGCTCCTGACGGACGCGGGAGCCCCGCTCGACGGCATCGGCGGCGAGAGGAGGAGCACCCCTCTCATGATCGCGGCGGAGAACAACACCAGCCTGGAGGTGCTGCGATTTTTCTTCGACGAGGGGGCGGATGTGAACGCCCGCGACGGGGAGGGCTACACACCGCTCATGGCCGCGGCGCAGAAGAACAAAAATCCCGACGTGCTGGACGCCCTCGTGAAAGCCGGAGCAGACGTCAACGCCCAGGATGGGGACGGATGGTCCGCCCTCATGTACGCCGCCCGATACGGCAGCGGGACCGCGGCGCTCCGGACCCTCATCGACGCCGGAGCGCACCTCGAGGCGCGGGACAGGGACGGCACCACGGCCCTCATGTTCGCCGCGTGGAAGAACGACGACCCTCAGGTCCTGCAATGCCTCATCGAGGCCGGAGGCGATGTGGACGTACGGGACCACGCAGGCTGGACGCCCCTTCTGTGCGCCGCCCGCCACAACAGGACCCCCCGGGTGACGGCCCTCCTCATCGAGGCGACGAACGACGTCAATGCCAGGCACGAGGGCGACTGGACCCCTCTCATGGTGGCCGCGAAGTACAACACCCCCGACGTGCTGCGGCTCCTCCTCGGCGGCGGAGGGGACGCGAAGGCGCGAAACGCCGGCGGACGACGCGCTCTGGACTACGCCGAGAAGAACGAGCTGATCGCAGGGACCCCTGAACACTGGATGCTGAGCGAGGCGACCTTCAGGAAGGAGTGACCCCGTTTCAAAAGCATTCGGCACATGGTGTCGCCGCGAACAATGGGACGGCCGTGAGCCGCCGCGCACTGTCCGGCCCGTGAGCCGCCCTCTGCTGCTTCGTTCCAGGGCAAGCCGCCGGCTCGACCCGCCGGAGACGCTCGCGGATCACCAATCTCTGTCCGAAGGGGTGAGATCGGGGCCAAAATCCTTGCAGCAACACCGCACCCCCTTCGGGACGACAGGACTCTCGCCGTCCCGCTCCGCACGAGCCGTGCAATCGAGACCGGAGGGGGCCTCCGTTCATGAGAAAAGGGCGGGAGGGGTTTCGCCCCTCCCGCCCTTTTCGTGGCAATGCCCTATCTCATCTTTTCGGCGAGCTCCTTGAGCTTGCAGTCCTTCCACTTCAGCTTGTGGGCCTGAAAGGCCGCGGTGTACTTGAGCCCGCTGCCCGTCATGATGAGGACGGCCGTCGAGCCCTCGGCGACCAGTCCCTCCTCCCGGGCGTTCCGGAGACAGGCGAGCGGGACACAGGACGCCGGCTGGCCGAAGAAACCCTGGCGGGCCATATGCTTCTGGGCCTTGACGATCTCCTTCTCCTTGGCCCCCAGGGCAACACCGCCGTACCTTCTCAGCTCGGCGAGCACCCTGTTCCCGCTCGGGGGGAAGGGGTTCTCGATGGCGTGGGCGATGGTATGGGGGGACTCGAAGGGCTTGATCCGCTCCTCACCGGCGTCGAAGGCGGCCACGATGGGCGAGCACCCCTGGGCCTGGGCGCAGAGAAACCTGGGCATCCTGTCCGTCAGTCCGGCCGACAGCAGGTCCTCGAAGCCGTTGATGATGCCCCGGAGGTTCCCCCCCGCGCTGGTCGGGACCACAACCCAATCAGGGACGGAGAACCCCCGCTGCTCGGCGATCTCGAAGGCGATGGTCCTCGATCCCGCGACCCGAAAGGGGACGTCGGAGTTCATGAAGTAGATGCCAAGCTCTGCTCCGAGACGGATGCTCTCCTTGTAGAGCTTGTCGTAGGCTCCTTCGACGCGGAGGAGCGTCGGCCCGTAGATGGCCACGGGGGCCATCTTCTCCTCGTCCGTGTCGCCCTTCACCAGGATCACGGCCTCCATGCCCGCCGCCGCACCGTAGGCGGCCACCGACGCCGCCATGTTGCCCGTGGAGACGGTCCCGATCCGGCTGAACCCCAGCGCCCGGGCGTGGGCCACACAGGCGGCCGTCCCCCGGTCCTTGAAGGACCACGTGGGGTTCGCGCTCTCGTTCTTTACCTGGACGTCGGCAAGTCCGAGCTCGTCGGCGAAGTCCTTCACCGAAACGAGGGGCGTGTTCCCCTCGCCGAGGGAGACCCACTCGCCTTCCTCGAAGGGGAAAAAGATCGCCCTGTCCGTCCGTTTCTCCGCCGCCCCCTCGCCTCCGTCCCAGACAAGGTCGAGAGGCTCGCCGCACTCGCACCGGAAGGTGGGCGTCCGGGCGTCGTAGTTTGCGCCGCAGCTCTTGCACCGCAACAAGGCGTTTCTCATCGGATGTACCTCCTCAATTGAACTTCTTCTCGATTGTACATCGCCCCGTCGATTTTTCAACAGGCGCCCGGCACCGCGACAGAAGGCCTGGACAGTCCCCTACTTCAGGCGCTCGAGAGCTGATGTCCCCTTCACCAAGGGGTTCTTCGCCGCGAGCGCGGCAGCCGATTCTCCCGCCCCGTTCTTCGCCTTCGGATCGGCCCCGGCCTCAATGAGGGCATCCTTGCGGATCGATTCGCCGCGGCGAACGCGAGAGGGCGTCCACAACCCCTCCCGCTGCATGCATTCACGTCACGCTGGATACCACAGGTTCTTCAGCCTCAGGAGGTCTCCTCCCCGAACGGCAATCATGGGAGAGGTCAACTCTCCCTCGTTCAGAACTTGGTCTTTTTCAGAACCCACCACGGCGCCATGCTGGAGTCCAGGTGCCCTCGTCCCGTCATCTCCCACATGATGGCGAAGGCGGACCACAACCGTGTGAAGAACGCGAAAACAGGCATGAGGGGAAGCAGCGGGATGAGGTGACGGTCCTCCTTCGGACGTTCCGAGAGGAAGAAGAGCGTGATGAAGAAGAAGAACACCTCCACGGCGAGGTAGAAGACGTAGACGATGAGGAAAATGGCCGCTACGACACGAAGGGGGGCGACGACGAAGAGGAGCAGGGTGTAGAAGAACAGAAGGATCGGCGTGATGATCTGAAAGAAAAGGCCGCCTACGAGCATCACGATGAGATTGAGCCATCCGATGAGATGGACGGCGAAGGATCGGAAGTGCTTGACGAAATAGAGGAAGAAGAGGTCCCCGTCCCATCGAAGCCGCTGTTTGAAGAAGCCCTTGAAGGTGTCCGGCGCGTCCGTATGGCCCATAACCTCGGGGTCGAAGATGATGCGCATCTTCTTCTCCCTGTTGAAATAATTCTTCACCCGTATGGTGAGGTCCAGGTCCTCCGCCGTTCCGCTGTCCCAGCCTCCTATGAGCTCCAGGGTCGTTCTCCTGAATATTCCGAAGGCCCCCGAGATGTTGTTCACGGCGTTGAACTCGCTCAGCCCCGTCTTGCTTGCCATGATGGAGACGAGGTATTCAACGGCCTGCAGGGCCGCTGCAAGAGAGACTCTCCAGTTCCTGACCCGAAGGCACCCCGAGACGCACGCCACGTTGGGGTCGACGAAATGCCGGGTCGCCTTGTCCACCATGTCGTTGTCGAAGGAGGTGTCACCGTCCATGACCATGATGATGTCCCCGGTCGTGACGGCGTACCCGGCGTTGAGCGAGGAGACCCTTCCGCCCCTCTGCCGTTTCGGAAGGGGTTTCAGGACTCTGTTGGGGAGGGCGTTGACCCACTCCTCCATGTCGAGCGCCGCTTCATAGGTGGCCTTGTTCTGCACCGAACCGTCGATGACCGGGATGATCTCCATCTTTCCCGGGTAGATCTGCTCTGCGAGAGAGCGTATGGTGAGCTGGATATCCTTTCCCTCGGAATAACAGGTGATGACGCAGGAGACGGAGGGGTAAAAGGGCACCCGTTCGGGGGTCTCCTCTGTTTTTCTGAGGATGTACTTCATGAGTCCGGCGAGCACCAGGAGATAGTATGGAAGCTCGAGGAAGAGGATGAGCGGAACGAACTTGAAGAGGACCACCCACATTTCGGAGGAGAAAGGGTCGCTGAGCAGCCCTCTCATGCTCCGGATCAAGAAGGTCATCCAGTCCCCCATGATCGTTATTCTCCCTGCATGCGCTCCAGAAGCAGCTCCGCCGTCTCGCCCCGTCTCAGATCGTCCGGGAACCCCGCGAGTTTCACCGCGATGTCGAGCACGGTGCCGTCGGGCTGACGAGTGAACTCCCGGAGGTCCCGTATCCTCGATGCAACGATGCCGGCGCCTGTCTTCGGTGTTTTCGGAAGCAGCAGGACAAGGTTATGTCTCGAGGTCCTGGTGCTGATGTCCGTGGACCGGATCAGCTCCTTCAGCCGTTTCGCGAGAGCGTCGAAAAGTTGCAGGCTCTTGTGGCGTCCCATGGTGGCGCTGAGCTCGTCGAGGTTGGGAAAGGAGACCACGAGCAGACCGAACGGGTCCACGGGCGGGCGCTGGGCCAGTCGAAGCATCCAGTCGAGGATATAGTTGAAGGGCTCGGGCTTCATGTAGTTCAGCGTGTCGAGGAGCATGTACATCTCCTCGGTGACGCCGCTTCGCACCGCCATAAATCCTTTGTCGGAAAGAGCGTACTCCCTGAACGACCGGGGCACGAGCTCCTCCGGCGTGCTGCGCTTTCCGCAGAGAAGGCAGTAACAGGCTATCTTCGGCTCGTTGAAGGTGTGGGAGCAATCCCTGCACTCGTAATTCTCCAGCGGGCGATCGTAGTCCGACCCGATGTGGCGCAGTTTCGTATGGCAGAAGGGGCACTGCAGCCCCGAGTCGGTGAGGAACTTCTCCTGGGGCGCCACTCTCCCGCAGGTGAAGCAGTGAATGAATGGGACCTGGTGAATATCGATGCTGTCACAGGAGGGGCAGGTCTCCACATAATTGATGTGGGCACCGTCGCACTTGGGACATCTCCGAATCCTGTCCACGAGAACCCCTTCAGTGAGGTATCCTTTTTCGAAAAGATCCTGGATCCATCGGTCGCTGTCCAGCTCCTGCATCGAGAGCGCCTCGGCAAGAGGGTAGGAATACAGCCCGGGAGAGTATGGATCGAGATGGGGTCGCAGCGTTTTGTTCTTCCTCGAAAAGAGAAAGGCGAGCAGCCGGAAATCCAGGTTCCGACGGATCAGATTCTGGTCAATTTCCCCGAGGCGCTCCAGAATGCTCTCGGCCGTCTGCTCCATCTCCGATTCGGAGGATGAGGGTGCGTCGACCAGTTCGATCTCGCCGGCCGCAGGTTCGCCGTCCAGAAAGAGAGGCAGGAGCGCTGTATCGTTTCTCCCTCTGATGGCTTCTATTCTCTCGGCGCGCTTCTTCCCCGCGGATAGGATGAAGCCTGCGGGAAGAGGCTCTCCCTCGGCGGGAAGCACGCTGTCATCGTCGAGACGGAGGAGCCGGATCGCGGCGCGGGCGTTTAGTTCTTCTCCATGCATGGTGGACCTCCCTTTCCTATTCGTGCTCGAACAAGGAGAGACTCTGACGGATGGAGAAGCCGAAATGAACCGACAGAGGCAACCCCTCCACGCGGAGGGCATCGGGCAACGGTTCGTCGAAGGCGACTTTGACGAGCAGCATCTGTTTGCCTTCGTCGAGGACGCCGGACAGCTCCGCCGGAATGCGCACCGCGAGCTCGGGCGCGGAGCTCACCCTCCCCTCCATGGAGGAACCATCAGAGAAACGGACTGTGACCGGCTTCCCTGGCTGCGCATACCCCAGGTGTCTGGGCTGAAGATACGCCACGACCTGGACGGACTGCGGGCGCCCCAGGAGGACGAGCGGCGCACCGGAAGGAAGGATCTCGCCCTCGGACGGGAAGATATCCAGCACACGCGCGTTCTCAGGGCTTCGGATCGTGAGCTGGATGCTCCGGGTATCCAACAGCTTCAATTCGGCTTCGATCTGATGGATCCGGTTCTTTCTCTGGGCCTCCGATTCCAGCTCGTAGTAGGAGGGCCCCTGGGCCACAGGCTGAGGGACGGGCGACGCCGATTCCCTGAGGCTCACCAGAGTGAGTTCGGCCTGCCGATGCCGGTCCTCGGCCTCGTTGAGTTCCGCGCGGGTCGCGGCCCCCTGTTTAAAGAGGGACCGCACGGTCTCCCGATAGGCCCTCTGGTACTCCGTGTTCTGCTGTGCAAGGCGAAGCCGGTCCTTCGACACGGAGGCAACCGGAGCGGGTGCCTGAGGCGTCTGGGCGGCGGGAACCCCTTCCCGAAGCCCCTCCATCTCCGCCGAGAGAAGGATCTTTCGCTGCTCCAGCGCCGGATCATCGAGCCGGAGCAGGATATCGCCCGATACCACCGATGCGCCGAGCTGCACCTCGATGCGGGCGACCGTCGCGGGGAGCGGGGCGTTCACGCTGACCTTTTCGAGGGAGATGACGCCCGGGGCGGTCACGAAGAAGACAGCCGATGCGACCCTCCAGATGAGGAACAGCAAGGGCGTCGAAAGGAGCAGGACCAGAAGACGCCACTTCCACTTCGGGATCGCTCGTTTCGCCGGAGCGTACGGAATCTTCATGCCCCCTTCGCGATCGGGGTTTTCTTGTTGGGATGGGGAAAAATTGACTTTCATCGGGCCATCTCCCTGTAATCCTCCCAGGCCTGGACGACAACGCCCGAAAAGACCGGCGAGGAAAGTTGGTGTTGGATCGTTTGTATGATGTCACGCACGCGGCGCGTCCCGCGGGAGAAGAAACTCTCCGAGGGCGGCAGCGTTTTTTCCACTGAGATCGCGAGGGAGAGGTGCAGAGCGGGCCACTGTCTCCCGATGGCCTTCATCCTCCGAATGACGGCCTCGACATTCGTCGAGTACACCATGACCGTCACCTCGCTGACCTTTGCTCGGGCGAACCCCTTGGCCGCAATAGGTCCGAGCTCGCCTTCGAGGTAGCGGGGGTGGACGGAGAGCCCCAGCGGCCACGGAGCGATCGCCGATACGGCCTGTACCGTGTCGATGAGGCTCTCCAGAAGCTCCTTCCTTCGGGTTGCCGATCCGGCTAATTGGTCCGGCTCGAGGTCGAGATGAAGGCCGGAAAAATTCAGGGATTTGAGGTCGGAGACGAGGAGGAGAAGCTCCTTTCGATGCTCGGCGAGAATCCACGAGGGGTCCCCGAGGAGCAGCTCCACAGACAGCCCGCTCGCCTTTGCCGCGGAGAGCGTTTTATCGAGTCGCTCCCTGACGGCCGTGTCTCTCAGTCTCGCTATGCCCTTGCCGGTGAATGAGACCAGCGCTCTGGAAAAACCGGCGTCCCGAACCGTTCGAAGGGTGCGATCGGCCCCGTCGGAAAGAAGCGTGTCGCCGCTCCAGAGATAGAGGCCTGGCCGGATGTCCCGGGCAGTGCTGCCCGCTGGCCCGCCAGTGTCTTTATCCAGAGCGATCCACGAGGGAGACAGTGCTTCGCCGTCCTCCGGGAACGACGAGGATATGAGCCGGTCCGCCGTTTCATAGCCTGTCCGAAGCATCGGGATGGCTCCCAAAAGTTCAGCGTGGGTCTGGAGAATCATTCCTTCGCTCTCGATGAGGTCCATGGACGCGGAGAAGTAGTTGAAAATATCGCGAAAGAGCTGTTCGAGAGTATCACCAGGGAGGGATGCATGTCGGAGACGCCCCTCCCGAACGCCCTCGGCCGCCGATCTCAGACGGACGAAGGAGAACTCCCTCTGGGATATTCCGTAGTCGTAGCGCGCGAGGCCCTCCGTTATATCCGAGAGAAGATCCCTTTGCCGAATCTCCCTCTCCTGACGGCTCCGCTCGATGCTGGCGCGCGACGCTCTGCCCGCGGCGGCGGCCGCTTTCGCTTCCCCCCATGGAACGTCAAAACCGAGGGTTATGAATACGTTCGAACCGTCACCGCCGGGAAACTCCCTGTAGAATCCCACCCCCGCCCTGAGAAAGGCTTCGTACTGCGATCTCGGAGCATGGCGGGCGATCTCCTCCTTCTTGTCGATCGTCCGATCGAGGAAGGACAGTTCGTCACCAGCCTCTTCGCGGACGTATCGAGAGAGCAGCTCGTTGGAATAGGCGACGTCGGGAAGATGCGGAGTCTCCGTCGTGAACCTTTGCAGGCTGCCCCGCCCCGTGGCCTTTCGGACGACGCGCATGGCCTCCTCGGACGTAAGGGCCGACGAGGACAACGTACGCCGCGCATAGGAGAACCAGCTCTCCATCTCGAGGCGGTCACGTTCGAGCAGAAATCCGCTTTTCGTTCTCGCTTCGAGCAGGGGAAGAAGCTGCGGCTCGAGGCGGAGAAAGCGTTCGAGAAAGGCCTGTTTCCGCTGGTTTGTCCAGAGGAGGATATAGGCCTTCCTGAGTGCGATGAGATTGGCCTTCTTGAGCACGGAGAGCCGCCTCTGTTCTTCCAGAGTACGAACAGCCGCTTCGAGCTCCTTGATGCGCTCCTTCCTCCACGTCCCGAACAGCGGGATCTGAATCCCCGCCTGAAGGGAGAGTTCGGAGTACCACTCATCGTCCGTGTCGTTTCTGTGTACGAGCGGCTCCCTGTTCCCCGAAAGAGAGACGTTGGCGAACCACCTGGGGCCGTTTTCCGCCCTCTGGCGCTCTTCGAGAGCGGTGCTCTCCGCCACGGAAGCGGCAGCCTCCAGCACTTCCGGAGAGCAGGTCACCTCCTGCTCCAATACGGCAAGAGGGATAACGTCCGCTGCGCAAACCGAGACCGCGAAAACTGCCAGCAGCGCCATGCATACGACCATCACCGGAAGGATCGCCCCGGCTCGTTTCATTGCTCATCGTCCTTTCTCACAGCGCGCGAATCCGATAGGCATGACGTGAAAATATCTGCTTTCAGAAAATGAGACGAGTTCATATTATAGTCAGGAAAGAGAAAAACACCAGAGGAGAGAAGCTGAATTCTTCCGACGACCTGTCGGTGTTCAGTATATGGGCGCGAGTAGACGAAAAGAGGCGTAGTGCCCTGATTTGAGGAAGGGTTGGCGCGGACCCTGCGCGCCGCGACAGAACGGAGAGAGCGCGCCCTACCGGAAGGGCGAGAAGGTGCTTCTGAAGAGAGAGGGTTTCCATGCATCGGAGGACTTTTCACGGCAGCTGAGAGCGCACAAAGATTGTATAACACCTGGCCCTTGAGACTTTTGGCGGGGGCTCCCGGAGAGACGCCCGGTAACCGCTGCAAATCCCATGGAACAGATGCCGGACAAACCAATATCATAGCCCGCCTGCTGCATCGATGGGTCATCAGAGTAGTCCGACCACCTGCACTGCCCGACCTCCAGACGGAGGTGCGGGAAACGCACAATGCTTGTTCCACCTTATGCCTTCGTCTTTTTTACTTTTGTCCCCTGCTTGCCCTGCCCGCGGCGGTCAACCGTCCTCCCTCGCGAGGTCGGCGAGCCCCTCCTCCAGAGATACTCGAGGCACAAAACCAAGGACTCTCTCCGCTTTCGAGATGTCCGCAGCGCTATGGAGGACATCCCCAAGTCTTTTCGGAGCAAAGAGAGGGTTTGTCTCTTCGCCGCGCTGTCCTGTGACGGAACGTATCACATCATACAGATCGAGCAGACCAACGGGGGATCCCGATGAAATGTTGAACACCTGTCCGAAGGCGTCCTTGCGCTCCGTCGTGCCGGCGAGAATATTCGCCTCCACCACGTTGCGAACGTGGCAGAAACCTCTGGTGTTCGAGCCGTCGCCGTACACGGTCCCCGGGCGTCCTTTTTTGAGGGAGTTCATCCACGCCGCCACGACCGCCGCATAGGCCCCCTTGGGGTCCTGCCTCGGGCCGAAGATGTTGAAATAACGAAGGCCGACCGTCGGAACTCCGTAGGACTGCCAGTACAGGGCACCCCATAATTCGTTGTCCCGCTTCGACAGTCCGTAGGGGGAGATGGGAGCCACCGGGGATTCCTCCGTCTTCGGCAACCCCGGAAGGTCGCCGTATACGGCGCTGGATGAGGCGTACACCACACGGCTTCCCTCGGCCCTGGCGGCATCGAGAATATTGATGAACCCTTTGGAGTTCACATCAAAGGTGAGCGTGGGGTGTTCCACCGAAAACGGGACCGAGACGACCGCCGCATGATGCAGGACCGCAGATGCCCCCCTGCATGCTTTTCTGCATACCTCCGGGGATTGAATGTCGCCTTCGACGAAGGTGAACCGTCTTTGCTGCTCCGGCCGGATCTTTGCCAGGACCTTTTCGAGGTTCTCCCTGTGTCCTGTCGAGAAGTTATCCACTCCGACGACATCCTGGTCGAGGGACAACAACCCCTCGACGAGATTCGACCCGATAAAGCCGGCGGCTCCTGTCACTGTCCATCTGGTTTGTTTCAGGGAGACACTCCGATCAAAAGACCCCATACCCTGACCTCCTCATTCGCCACGGGGTGACATCCCCGTTCTTGTACAAGCGTACCACGCGCTTTTCACGGTGCGGTTTTCTTCAGTCGTTCTTCGGCGTCGCTCCCCTTCACCAAGGGGTTCTTCGCCGCGAGCGCGGCGGCCGATTCTCCCGCCCCGTTCTTCGCCTTCGGGTCGGCCCCGGCCTCCAGCAGCGCAAGAACCGATGACGCCGTCCCCAATTCCGCCGCAGCCAGAAGAGGTGTGTTGCCCCTCTTGTCCTTCGCCTCGACGTCGGCCTCCCTGTCCAGCAGGGAGGCGATGAGGACCGCCCCGCCGTCGCTCCGGGCCGCCGCGTGGTGCAGCGCCGTCTGCCCCGACGCATCCCGGGTGTTCACGTCGGCCTTTGCCTTGGCAAGATCCCGGACGGTCCATGGATTCCTGCGCACCCTCGCGGCCTTCATGAGCGCCGTCTCGCCCGCCTTGTCCTGCAGGTTCACGTCGGCGCCCGAGTCGAAGAGCCTGCGGACGACGTCGTTGTTTTCATTATAGGCCACGGCGAGCATCAGGGCCGTCCGGCCCTCGCCGTCCTTCCCGTCCAGCGCGGCCCCGGCGTTGACGAGAAGGGAGATGACGTCCGGGTTCGGGTTGAAACGGGCGGCCACCATGAGGGGGCCGCCCGCCTGCGGCAGGGAACCGTTCACGGGCAGGCCCTTTTCAAGAAAGAGGGCCGCCACGTCGAGGCTCGGGTTATGCTGCAGGGCAAGGGCGAAGGCCGCCGCCCACCCGTCCTTGTCCTCCTCCATGAAGAGCGCCACCACCTCGGGATTCGGATTGCCGCGGGCGGCCAGCATCAGAGGCGTCTCGCCCGCCTTGTTCTTGCCACGGCCCTCTCCCAGTGCCAGCAGAAGGCGTGCTCCGTCGCCCACGGGGTTTCGGGCGGCGTACAGGAGCGCGCTGTTGCCCGACGCGTCGTGCGCTCCGGGGTCCGCTCCGCCGTCGAGGAGGACCTCCAGCACGCGGCTGTCACCGTTATACGCCGCGGCGTACATGAGCGGCGTGGCACCCGAGGTGTCCCGCCCGTTCGGGTCCGATCCTCCATCGATGAGGGCCGCAGCGATGTCGGCGTTGAAGTTCCGGGCCGCCGCCATCATGAGCGCCGTTCGGCCATCGGGCAGGGCCAGGGCGGCGTCGGCCCCCCACTCCAGGAGGGTCGAGACGACGGTGGGGTCCACGGAGGAAAGAGCGGCGATCATCAGAGGAGTCCGCCCCGAATCGTCCCGTGCCTGCACATCGCCTCCGGCCCTGAGGGCGGCGAGGACCTCGTCGGCGGTCCCTCCGGCGCAGGCCCGGTGCAGCGCCCCGCCTCCGGGAGACAGGGCCGTACCCGTCGCCGGAAGAAGCGCCATGAGCACCGCCACCCCGATTCCCAACATATTTTTGCGTCTCCATCCCATGACAACGCCTCCTTGGTGGCCTCGGACAGCACGGCACAACGATGAACCGACAGGAGAAACAGGACACCTCTCACGCCGCAGAAACGGGAGGACATAGCCAAAATGCCCTCCCGTCCCTATCTGGACCGCGCCCACCCGGGAGCACGGGTTTATCGCTGTCGCTCGTTCTCAGGCCTCCGGTCCGTCGTTTTTAATCGTCATCATCGTCGTCGTCATCCCTCTCGACGGAGAGAATCTTGCCCGAGACGGGGTGCACCTTGAGCTCCACCTCCCGGCCGTTCCGGTAGGCTTCGATCTCCCACCGTCCATCGTCGAACTCCACGTCCACCACCGGGTGGTACCCCCTGTTCTCAACGATCCGTATGATCTCGGACAGTTTCTTGGCGTTCCTCGGGAGCCTGTCGTCGTCCGCCAGGCCAAGGGCCGGAGCAAACAGGGCAAAGCCCACAATACACGCAAATATCGCCCAGAATTTCTTCATGAGGACTCCTCCTTCGCACGCCCGCGTCCAGCACGGGGTATTCGTTCCTCCCTATGTACCATAAAAGAGGTGCCCGTCAAGGGCATTTCCCGTAACACGCCGCGCGAAAGCGGAGGGTATCCTCCCTGCTTTCATGCGACAGACCATGGCACAGCACGGTAAGGCCACTTCATGCTTCGCAGGGGCCACGGCCTACAAAAAATTTTGTGTACTGTCTTGACAAAAACGCTCCCTTCGTTCACAATGGGCAAAATTTCATCAAGTCGAGGAGGGAGGAAGGGAGAATATGAACGCGACAGTCCGCTGTTTCTGCGCCATGACCATTTCCCTGCTCCTCCTCGGTTGCCGGTTCCCCCCTGGAACGCCGGCAGCTTGATGGCTGCACACGGCATTCCCGGGCCGGATCCTCTTTTATTGAGAGGTTCCGGCCTTTTTTTATGGGATGAGCAGTCCACACCCTCTGCCCCCGCAAAGCGGGGCGACGAGGACATATAGAAGGGAGAGAGCGTTTTGAGCACCTACGAGCATGTTCGGATTTTCGACACCACGCTGAGAGACGGAGAACAGGCGGCCGGGATCAACCTGAACACCAAGGAGAAACTGCAGATCGCCGCCCAGCTCGCAAAGATGAAGGTGGACGTCATCGAGGCCGGATTTCCGGCAGCGTCCCCGGGGGATTTCGACGCGGTGCAGCTCATCGCCCGTGAGATCCCGGGACCGATCATCGCGGGGCTTGCCAGGACGAGGAGGGAGGATATCGCGGCCGCGGCCGAAGCGGTGAAGCCTGCGGCGAAGCCGCGGATCCACACCTTCATCGCCACGAGCCCCATCCACATGGAGTATAAGCTGAAGATGACCCCAGAAGAGGTCCTCGAGGAGGTCCGCCAGGCGGTGACCTACGCCCGAAGCCTCGTGTCGGATGTGGAGTTCTCCGCGGAGGACGCCAGCCGGTCGGATCCCGCCTTCCTGGGTGAGGTGTTCCGCGTGGCCGCCGAGTGCGGCGCCACGACACTCAACATCCCCGATACGGTGGGGTACGCCATCCCGACGGAGTTCGGCGACTTTCTTGCCGCGGTCATCGAGGCATCCGGCCGCCCCGACGTCATATGGTCCACCCACTGCCACAACGACCTCGGGCTCGCCGTCGCCAACTCCCTGGCGGCCGTGCGTGCGGGGATCCGGCAGATCGAGTGCACGGTGAACGGCATCGGGGAACGGGCGGGGAACGCCTCCATGGAGGAGATCGTCATGGCCCTCCGCACCAGAAGGGACAGCTTCGGATGCACCACGGAGGTCGACACGACGAAGCTCTGCGGCATCAGCTCCATGGTCTCCCGAATGACGGGCTTTCCCGTCCCGCCGAACAAGGCCATCGTCGGAGCCAACGCCTTCGCCCACGAGGCGGGGATCCACCAGCACGGCATGCTGTGCAACAAGGCCACCTACGAGATCATGAGCCCCGAGGATGTGGGAGCCGGCAGCAGGCTCGTCCTCGGCAAGCACTCGGGCAAGCACGCCTTCCGCCAGCAGGTGGAGAAGATGGGCTACTCCCTCTCGGAGGAGAAGCTCTCCGAGGCCATGGCGATCTTCAAGGACCTGTGCGACCGCAAGGAGATCGTGACCACCGACGATCTCGAGGCCATGATCGAGACCGAGGTCCTGCGATCGGAGGAGGGAGAGGGGCGGCGGATCGCCCTCAAGAAGTTCATGGTGCAGGTGGGGCAGGGGCACGGAACGGCCACGGTCACCATCGAGGATCAGGGGCGGCAGGTCACCGACGCCGCCACGGGGAACGGCCCGGTGGACGCGGCCTACAAGGCCATCCGACGGATCGTGGGGATCGAACCCATTCTGGAGAGCTACTCGATCCAAGCCGTGACGGAGGCGACGGACGCCATCGGAGAGGCCCGGGTCACCCTTCTCATGGACGACATGAAGGTCATGGGGCGGGGGGCCAGCACGGACGTGATCGAGGCGAGCATGAAGGCGTACATCGACGGCATCAACCGTCTTTTCCTGAAAGAAGCCATGAAAGGGGTGCAGGTCAATGGGCAGAACGCTGGTTAGTTCCATCATCGCGGCACATTCGTCCGGGGAGGCGCGGGAGGGAGAGATATGCGAGGTTCGGGTGGATTTCGCCTTCGCGAACGACATCACCGCCGCCCCCGCGTTTCAATCCTTCGAGGAGATGGGGGGGACGCAGGTCTTCGACAGGACGCGGTGCGCCGTGCTCCCCGACCACTTCACGCCGAACAAGGATATCGCCTCGGCGGAGCAGACGAAAAGAGGGCGCGAGTTCGCCAAAGCGCATGGCATGCTCTTCTGGGAGGTGGGCCGTGTCGGCGTGGAGCACACCTTCCTGCCTGAAAAGGGGTACATACTCCCCGGCGACATCGTCATCGGGGCGGACAGTCACACCTGCACGGGCGGCGCCATGGGGGCCTTCGCCACGGGAGTGGGGAGCACCGATCTGGCCGCCGTGTGGGCCCTCGGCGAGACGTGGCTCAAAGTCCCCCCCACCATCCGGGTGGACTTCAGGGGCAAACGCCCCGGGTGGATCACCGGCAAGGACATGATCCTCTCTCTGCTGGGCCGGATCGGCGTTCAGGGCGCGCGATACATGGCCCTCGAGTTCGGCGGGGAGGGCGTCGAGAGCCTCCCCATGGACGACCGGTTCACCATGGCCAACATGGCCGTGGAGGGGGGCGCGAAAACGGGCATCTTCATCCCTGACGAAAAGACCCTCGCCTATGCGAAGGAACGGGCCGCCCGGCCGTTCACTCCCCGCTACCCCGACGGGGATGCCCCGTACCTCCGGCGCGAGACCTTCGACCTCGAAACCATGGAGCCCGTTGCGGCCATGCCCCACTCCCCCGACAACGTGAAGCCGGTGCGCGACTGCGGCTCCCCCGCCATCGACCAGGTCTTCATCGGATCGTGCACCAACGGCCGTTTCCGTGACATCCGGGCCGCCGCCGAGATGCTCCGGGGCAAGAAGGTCGCCGACCATGTGCGGTGCATGGTCATCCCGGCATCCTACGAGGTCTACAACAAGGCCCTCGACGCAGGGTACGTACGGATCTTCACCGAGGCCGGCGCGTCGGTATGCACCCCCACCTGCGGCCCCTGTCTGGGAGGCCATCTGGGCATCCTCGCCGCCGGGGAGCGATGCGTCTCCACGAGCAACAGGAACTTCGTGGGCCGCATGGGGAGCCCGAGGAGCGAGCTCATCCTGGCCAGCCCGCTCACCGCGGCGGCAAGCGCCGTGGCGGGGCGTCTCGTCGACCCGAGAGACGTGGAGGGAAGCCAATTCTTCACATTCATGGAGGAGGAATAGCCATGGCGAATACATTCAAGGGAAAGGCCTGGAAATACGGCGACAACGTGGACACCGACGGAATCATCCCCGCGCGGTACCTCGTCTCGGGGGACGCGCGCGAACTGGGGAAACACTGCATGGAGGACCTCGACAGCAGGTTCATAAGCCAGGTGGAGGACGGCGATGTGATCGTGGGCGGAGAGAACTTCGGCTGCGGCTCCTCGAGAGAGCACGCGCCCCTGGCCATCAAGGGGGCGGGGTGCAGCTGCGTCATCGCCTCGTCCTTCGCCCGCATCTTCTTCCGAAACGCCATCAACGTGGGGCTCCCCATCTTCGAATGCCCCGACGCGGTGAAGGACATTGAGACGGGCGACCGGATCGAGGTGGACCCGTCGGCCGGGACCATACGGAACACGACCAAAGGCAGGACCTACTCCGTGATCCCCTTCGCCCCCTTCCTCCAGGAGCTCATCCGGGAGGGAGGGTTGGTCCCCTACGTCCGCCAGCGCCTCTCGGCGGCGAAGGGAGCGTGAGGGGCGTGAGGGAGTACGTCCTCTCCCGCCTTGCGGGCGACGGCATAGGCCCCGAGGTGGTGGGCGAGGCGTCGAAGGTCATGGAGGCAGCTGGGCAACAGGCGGGTTTCGCCATTCGGTGGGTGGACTACCCCTTCGGGGCGGAGCACTACCTTCGGACGGGAGAGGTCCTCCCCGAAGGGGCGGTCCGGGAGATGGGCGAAACAGACGCCCTTCTCCTCGGGGCCGTGGGAGACCCCAGGGTGAAACCGGGGATCCTCGAGCGCGGCATACTGCTCCACCTCCGGTTCCACTTCGACCAGTACGTGAACCTCCGCCCGGCGAAGAGCTACCCGAGAGTCCCCCTCCCCATCCAGCCGAAGAGCGGGAAAGGGCTGGACACCCTCGTGGTCCGGGAGAACACCGAGGACTTCTACATAGGCATCGGCGGGCGGACGGAGAGGGGGAAAACATCCGTGGACCTGGCGACGGAACGGGGGCTCTTCACTCTGACGGGGCGTCTCGAAGGGGCCTTCTCCGGAGCGACGGAGGGAGCCTTTCAGCTCGGCGTGGCATCGGAGCCCGCCGTGCGGCGGGTGGTGGCCTACGGCTGCAGGGCAGCCAAAGCGCGGGGCGAGGAGGGCATCGCCGTCGCCTCCAAGGCCAACGCCCTGCCTCAAATGTACGGATTCTGGGAGGAGGTGGCCAGGGACGAGGCGAACCGCCAGGGCATAAAGATGTCCGTCGTGAACGTGGACGCCATGTGCTACCACCTCGTGCGGACCCCTGACCTCTACGGCGTGATCGTCGCGCCGAACATGTTCGGCGACATCGTCAGCGACCTGCTGGCGGGGCTCGCCGGCGGCCTCGGCGTGGCAGCCGGCGCCGATATCGGGGACGGGCTCTCCATGTTCGAGCCCATCCACGGATCCGCCCCCGACATCGCGGGGACGGGCAGCGCGAACCCCATCGCGACGATCCTCACGGGCGCCCTGCTCCTGAACCACATCGGCGAACAGGGAGCGGCGACGGCCGTGGAACGGGCCGTCACGGAGTTTCTCGAACAGGCCGCGCCAAAGGCTCTGCCCAGAGAGTTCGGCGGTGACGGCACGACGACGGCCGTCGGCGAGGCTATCCTAAAGAGACTGTAATTCTCCCAGACGTACAGCCCGGGGCGCTCCTCCAGGCCCCGGGCTCTTGTGACACGACAGTGCGGTTCCTCACCTCTCAGAACTTGACAGGCAACCGGCAAAAAATTATCATGTTTTTTGTCCAAGGCGGCAGTTTTGCGGTCTGTAGGGTTTTGTTTTTAACGCGCCGACCGGCAGAAGAGGAGAAGACCTCGGCGGTTCGGCATAGCCTTTCCGCTTCGCCCCCACATCGTCGATTCTGTACCAGATCCATACTATCTCTCGTAAGGAGGAATGTATGTCCATGGTATCCAGAAAAAGAACGCTTTTCGTCGCTCTGTGTGTCCTCTGCACCGTCCTCTTCGCAGGCAGCGCCTTCGCCGAGGAGAAGATCATCAAGATCGGTACCCTGTTTCCGCTGACGGGTCCGTCGGCCGTGTCCGGGCAGAACTGTCTGAACTCCGTTCTCGCCGCAGCGGAGGTCATCAACAACGCCAACCCCGACCTCAACATCCCCCTTGCGGAGAAGGCCGGGCTGCTTGACGGCTACAAGGTCGTCATCGTGAAGGCAGACCATCAGGGCAAGCCCGATGTGGCCAAGTCCGAGGCCGAGCGCCTGTACAACCAGGAGGGCGTCTTCGCCATCATCGGCAGCTACAACAGCTCCGCCACGAAGCCGGCCAGTGCTGTCGCCGAGCGGGCGAAGAAGCTGTTCCTCTGCGGCGCCTCCAGCTCTGCGGCCCTCACCGAGAGGGACTTCAAGTACTTCTTCCGCCACGCCCCCACGGACGCCATCGAGTCCAAGGAGTTCACGGACTACATCGAGTACCTGAACAAGGAGAAGAACGCCGGCATCAAGACCATCGGGCTCTTCTACGAGAACACCGAGTTCGGCAAGCACGCAGCCGACGAGGGCAAGAAGGCCGCCAAGGAGATCGGCCTTGAAGTGGTCGCGGACGTCCCCTTCAACAACGCCGCCACGAACCTGAGCAGCGAAGTGCAGACCCTCAAGGCCGCCAACCCGGACGTGGTGTTCGGCGCGGCCCTCGGCGCCGACTACTCCCTCTGGGTGCGGACCATGAAGCAGGTCAACTGGCTTCCCAAGATGGCCGTCAACTACTGCACGGGCTACCAGAACCCTGCCGTTCAGAAGGAACTTGCCGGCGACGGCGACTACTTCATGGGCGGCATGAGCTTCTCGCCGGAGCTCGCCCAGAAGTTCATGCCCGAGGCGATCAAGGTCCAGGAGAAGTACTATCGCCCCCTCGCGAACCAGGAGTTCGACAGCGACTCCCTTCAGGAGGGCGTCATGCTCCTGATCCTCGCCCAGGCCATTGAGAAGGCCGGCGGCCTCGACACGGAGAAGGTCCGCGAGATCCTCGCCACGGAGACCTTCGTCTCCCCTCTGTCTCTGAGCGGCGAAGTGGCCTTCGAGCCGGGCGGCCAGAACGTCAAGGCCCTCAGCGTCATCACCCAGATGAAGGACCTGAAGTACAACACGATCTACCCCACGAAGTACCAGGACTCCGAGCCCATGTACCCCATGGCGCCCTGGGACAAGAGATAGTTTTTTTCTGAGAAACGCACGTACTGGTATTCCTGGGAGGGCGGGCTTGGTCTGCCCTCCTTTTTATCGGAAGGAGTGTCAGGGATGGACAACTTTCTCCAGGTCCTCCTGGACGGAGTGCTGAACGGGCTTGTCTACGCCCTCGTTGCTGCTGGGCTGAGCCTGATCTGGGGCGTCATGGACGTCATCAACTTCGCCCACGGAGAGTTTCTCATGGTCGGAATGTACGTCAGCTACTGGCTCGGTTTCATCCTGAAGATCGACCCCCTCTTCTCGTGGGTCGCGGCGGGACTTTTTCTTTTCATTCTCGGAGCGGTCACCTATAAGATCATCATCAGGAACAGCCTCGGCAAATCGGGCATGGCCCCCCTGCTCGCCACCTTCGGCCTCTCCATGGTCTTGAAGAACTTCTGCATGAACCGCTTCACCCCCAATTTCCGTCTGCTCTCGGGGACCATCCTGGAGGGGAAGACCCTGTCCTTCGGCGGGGCGATCATCTCGGTCCCCCAGCTCGTCACGGCGCTCTTCGCCCTCGTGGTGCTGAGCCTGCTCTATTGGATGCTGAAGAAGACCCGCCTCGGCTGGGCCATCCAGGCCACGGCCATGGACAAGGAGGCGGCGGAGCTCATGGGCATCAAGACGGAGAACATCTTCCTTCTCGTCTTCGGCATCGGCGGCGCCTGCGTCGGCATCACCGGGGGCCTCATGACCTCCTACCTGGCCGTCTACCCCGAGGTCGGCGGGCTGTTCAGCCTCATCGCCTTCGTCGTGGTCGCCCTCGGCGGCTTCGGCAGCATCCCCGGCGCCCTGCTGGCCGCCCTGCTCATCGGGCTCGTGGAGTCCTTCTCGGGCTTCTACATCGCCGCCGTAGTGAAGTACGTGGCCGTCTTCGCCGTGTACCTCGCCGTCATTCTGCTCCGCCCCAGGGGCCTTTTCGGGTGGTGACGCCATGACGAAGAAGACGACCCTCTCCGACAGACTCTGGTACCTCTTCCTCGCCGCGGCCCTCGTCCTGCCCTTCATCCCGGGCGGAATCGGCAACAGCTTCCACGGACACGTGCTCACCATGGTCCTCCTCTACGCCGCCATGGCCCAGGCCTGGAACATCATCAGCGGTTACTGCGGACAGACCTCCTTCGGCCACGCCGTCTTCTTCGGCATAGGGGCCTACGGCGCCGCCATGGCCGTCGTGCAGTTCAACACCCTCCCCTGGTACGGCGCACCAGTCGGCGCTGTTGTGGCCGCCGTAACCTCCGTCCTGATCAGCGCCCCCTGCTTCAAGCTGAAGGGGCACTACTTCGCCATCGCCACCTTCGCCATCGTGGAGATCTTCAGCCGCCTCTTCATGATATGGGACTGGGTGGGCGGCGCCATCGGGCTGGACTACCCCATCCTCGACGACGGCTGGCGCAACTTCTCCTGGTCGTCGGACAAAAACGGCTACTACCTCGGGGCCCTGGCCCTCTTCACCCTCATCTTCGGCGTCGTCCGATGGATCGAGTCCCACCGGATGGGCTACTACTTCCGGGCCGTTCGGGAGGGACAGGAGACCGCCGAGTCCCTGGGCGTGCACAGCACGGCCGTGAAACTCTCGGCCATGGCCCTCTCTGCCGGGCTGACGGCCCTTTGCGGGGCCTTCTTCGCCCAGTACAACTACCGCGTCGACCCGCCCATGGTCATGTCCCTCGACATCTCCATGAAGTTCCTCCTCATCACCATCCTGGGAGGGCTCGGGACCTTCTGGGGCCCGCTGCTCGGCGCCGCGGTCCTCATTCCCCTCCAGGAGTACACGCGCGCCTACCTCAGCCATCTCGGCTCCGGCGTGGACCTGATCATCTTCGGGATCATCATCATCCTGACCATGATCAAACAGCCCATGGGGATCATGGGCATCATCCGGGGCGTCACCCGCAGGACGAGCACCGTTCCGGCGAAGGAAGGTGACGCGTGATGACGCTGCTGGAGGTCCGGAATCTCACCAAAACCTTCGGGGCCCTCATGGCGAACAGCGAGGTTTCCTTCGACGTGGAGCGGGGTTCCATCGTCGGGCTCATCGGCCCCAACGGGGCCGGCAAGACCACCCTCTTTAACTGCGTTGCGGGGCTCTACAAGCCCACCTCCGGGACCGTCACCCTCGACGGGGAGGACATCACGGGGCTGCCGTCGTGGAAGATCGCCCGCCTCGGCGTGGCGCGGACCTTCCAGGTCGTCCGCCCGCTCAAGGAGATGACGGTGTTCGAGAACATCCTCGTGGGAGCCCACATGCGGCACAGAGAGACGGCGAAAGCCGCGGAGATCGCCACGCGCTGCATGGAGCTCTGCTTCCTCTCCTCCTACCGGGACCACCTCTCGGGAGGACTCACCATCGGAAACAAGAAGCGTCTCGAGGTCGCCCGAGCGCTCGCCACGGAGCCGAAGCTCATCCTCCTCGACGAGGCCGTCGCGGGGCTCACCTCCACCGAGGTGAAGGAGATGGTGGAGGTCATCCGGCGGATGAAGGACGAAGGCATCACCGTCCTCATGGTGGAGCACATCATGGAGGCCATCATGCCCATCGCCGACAAGCTGGTGGTGCTGAACAGCGGGGTGAAGATCTGCGAGGACGCCCCCCGGGCCGTGGTGCAGAACCCCGAGGTCATCCGGGCCTACTTCGGCGAGAAGTACAGCCGGCGGCTCCGGACGGAAGGGAAGGAGGACGATCATGGCTGCGATGCTTGAGGCCAGGGATATTCACTGCGGCTATGACGGCGTGCCGGTGATCCACGGGCTCTCCCTGGAGGTCAACGAGGGCGAGATCGTGGCCATCATCGGGGCCAACGGCGCGGGCAAATCCACGACCATGAGGACCATCTGCGGGCTCATGCATCCGGACAGAGGGCAGATCCTCTTCCAGGGCGAGGACATAAGCCGTCTTCCCGCCTCGGAGACCATCCGGAAGGGGATAAGCTACATCCCCGAGGCCCGCAGGCTCTTCCCGAGGCTCACCGTGCTCGAGAACCTCGAGCTCGGGGCCTTCACGGAGAAGGACCGCTCCGTGGTGGAGGAACGCCTCTCCGAGGTGTTCTCCCTCTTTCCGAAGCTCAAGGACCGGCTGCACCAGACCGCGGAGACCATGAGCGGAGGGGAGCAGCAGATGTGCGCCATCGCGCGGGGGCTCATGTCGGGGCCGAAGCTGCTCATGCTGGACGAGCTCTCCCTCGGCCTCATGCCGAGCCTCGTGGAAAAGGTCTTCGAGGCCGTGACCGCCATCAACGAAAAGGGCATCACCGTGCTCCTTGTGGAGCAGCTTGTCCAGGAGGCCCTTGAGATCGCGGACCGGGGCTACGTGCTGCAGACCGGTCGCCTGGTCCACTCGGGCACGGCCCGGGAGCTCCTCGACTCTCCGGAGGTTCGACGGGCCTACATGGGCATGTAGCTCTGCGAGGTTTGCCGCGGAACAGACGGAGCCGCCCCTCCTGTTCGAAGGGGCGGCTCTTTTGTTCGGTTGTCCGGACATCGCCGCGCGGGGCGCGGCGTTCCTTCATGCCATACCGACGGGACGACGGAAAGGCAGGGGGGGGTGAAAATCTCACAGTGCGCCGCCTGGGGCGAAAAGACCGTACACTGGCGGGCTCCCCTCCCGGCGAGGCGGTTGCGGACTCCCGAGCGAAGGTCTGAACCCGGCTCCCCTCACCGGTTCGCCTCACGATCGATATCGGGCTCCACGCTCTTCGGAGGGTCATACCCCTGGCGTCGGTCGCCCTTGGTCTTCCCTCCGCCTACCTCTTCACGCCCTTCACGATGTCTCTGAAGAGCTCCGCGAAGAGCAGGGTGTCCATGTTGTACGCGATGTAGCGGAACCCCTGTTCGATCCGCTTGTTCGCCTCGTCCACGGAGCCCACGAAGATCCCCGCGGGCTTCCCCGCCCTTTGTATGGAAGACAGCGCGCGTGCCACGGCGTCCACCATCACCGGGTGGTAGATCTGCCCCGGGATGCCATAGGACTGGGAGAGGTCGTAGGGGCCTACGAACACCACATCCACGCCGTCCACCGACGCGATCTCGTCGAGCCGGTCGAGCCCCTCCCTGTTCTCGCAGTGGACGATCACCGCCGTGTCCTCGTTGGCCTCGGCGAAGTAGTCCGCCACGCTCGTCACGAAGCCGTACCGGGAGGACCGCGTGAGGCAGGCCCCTCGTTCCCCCTTGGGGAAGTACTTGGCCGAGGAGACCACCCCTTCCACCGCGGCCCTCGAGTTCACCTGGGGCACCTGAATCCCCGCCGCGCCCACGTCCAGAGTCCGAAGGATCGTCGTCGGGGCCGTATCCGTCACCCGAACGATGGGGGCGATTCCCCGGAGAGCCGCCGCCCGAAGCATGTTCTGGACGGAGTGAGGGTTCCCCGGGCCGTGCTCCGTGTCGATGATGCAGAAATCGAAGCCCGCCAGCCCCGCGATCTCCACGATGTCGGGGCAATCCAGCGTGATGAAGGGGCCGAGGACCACCTCGCCCGCCGCAAGTCTTCTCTTCAGTTCGTTCGCCATTGCTCCCCCTCCAGACCGGTCGTGATATTGTCACAGGCGGAGGACACCCGCCTCAGTGTCCGACGATGTGCTTCTTGCCGTGGTACTTCTCCTCGAGGATCTTCTTGGGGATGTATCGCTCCTCCATGGCCTGGATCTCCTCCAGCCGGACCACCTCGGCAAACTCGCCGAAGGTGAAGAGCTTGTCCAGATACCCGTCGGAGACGCCCTCTTTGCGGATTTTCGTCATGACGTCGTACATCCCTCGGGCGGCGGCGAAGAGGGCCGAGAGGGCCGGGACGATGAACTTGAACCCCATGGCCTCGGCCTCCTGCACGGGGACCAGGGGCGTCTTGCCCCCCTCGATGAGGTTCAGCATGAGAGGCGCCCGGATCTCCTCCAGGGCGCGCTTCATCTGCTCCCGCGTCTCGAGAGCCTCCACGAAGACCATGTCCACGCCCACCTCCACGGCGGATTTCGCCCGGTGCAGGGCGTCGTCGAAGCCCGTCACATGGATGGCGTCCGTCCTGTACATGACCACGAAGTCCGGGTCGATGGCGTCGCGGGCATCCAGGGCGGCCCGCAGCTTTCCCATCATCTCGTCCTCGGGGATCACCTGCTTGCCCTCCATGTGGCCGCACCGCTTCGGCGACACCTGATCCTCCATGAAGAGCCCCGCCGCTCCGGTCCACACGTACTCCTGAACCGTCCGGTAGGCGTTGACGGCGTTGCCGAAGCCGTTGTCCGAGTCGCCGAGCACCGGGATCCGCACCGCTCTCGTTATGGACTTCAACTGGGCAGCCATCTCCGTCTGGGTCAGCAGGCCGATGTCCGGCTGCCCCAGACGCGCCGCGGACGTCCCGTACCCTGAATGAAAGACGGCCTCGAAACCGGCCATCTCGCAGATGCGGGCGCTCAAAGAATCGTAGACCCCCGGTATCACCACCGCTCCGGGACGGCGAATGATCTCGCGTATCCGGGTCGTGCTCCTCATGATCCATCTCCCCTTATCCTGTGGTCTTCGACGTAGAGCACAACGATCGGGAAGGCGTTCCTCAGCCGTCCCCGTCACCGGCTCCTTTGCGTATTATACCGGATTTCATCGCAGCACAGAGGGGGAGAACGATCCGAGCCCTGTGGTCCGAGGCGGCCGACCCTTTTCGCGGGAGGACGATCCCCCCTTTTGACAACGGAGCGAAGTCCGGTACAATGCCAGTATGATGAAAAACAACTGGTTCCCCGAAGATTTCTGGGATAAGACGGACGAAGAGGTCCGCCGCCATATTCCCCGGCTGCCGAAGATACGGAAATCCCTCGTCGTCGGGGGCGGCCTTGTCCTGTTGCTTCTTCTGGCCTTCCCGGCCCTGACGGAGATCTACACGGAGTACCTCTGGTACAGCACCGAGGGCTACGGCTCCGTGTTCTGGACACGCATCGTGGCCAGGATACCGCTCTTCATCGCCGGCTTCCTGGCCACGAGCCTCATCCTGTGGCTCCACTTCGCGTCCGTCCGCCGGACGCTTCGGGCCGTCGCCCCGCAGTACGACGGCCTTCTCGGCGCCCGACCCATCGGCCTCGTCCTTCTGGCCGCGGCCCTCTTCCTCGGACTGTCCTCGGGGGCCTCCGTCTCCACCGAATGGGGCATGGTCCTCCGCTTCCTCCGCGGGATGCCCTTCGGGACCCGGGACGCCATCTTCGGCAAGGACATCGGCTTCTACACCTTCGGTCTGCCCTTCTGGAAGTTCCTCCACGGCGAGGCTCTGGACCTGCTCCTCCTCTGCCTTCTCACCGCGGGAGGCGCCTACGCCTTCTTCCTGATGCGCGACCGGGCCCAGGACGGGACACTCTCCGTTCCGCCCCGGGTTCAGGCCCACCTCACAATCCTGGCGGCTGCAGGCGCCCTCCTCTGGGGCGTTCGATACTGGCTCGAGCGGTACGCCATCCTCTACTCACCCCGGGGGGCCACCTACGGAGCCGGCTACACGGACGTCCACGCCGAACTTCTGGCCCTGAATGTCCTGGCGGCCATATCGGCCCTCATCGCGGTCTTTCTCCTCGCCAGCCTGGTGCGCAAGACCTGGAAGATCTCCCTCGGCCTCGTGGCGCTCCTCTTTCTGTCCAACATCGTCCTCCGGGGCATGTACCCCGCCCTGGTCCAGAAGTACTTCGTCGAGCCCAACGAGTTCGACAGGGAGAGGCCCTACATCCAGAACAACATCGAGGCCACCCTCAAGGCCTACGACCTCCACGACATCGAGCTGAGGACCGTCGTCCCCGACGACGCCATCCGATGGGAGGACATCGAGGGCAACCAGGACACCATCCGGAACGTCCGGCTCTGGGATCACGCCCCTCTGCTCAGAAGCTACAAGCAGCTCCAGGAGATCCGGACCTACTACGACTTCTCCAGCGTGGACATCGACCGATACACCGTGGACGGCGAGTACCGCCAGGTCATGCTCTCCCCCCGGGAGCTCGACATCCACGAGATGCAGAACCCCACGTGGATCAACATGCGCCTCGAGTTCACCCACGGCTACGGCGTCGTCATGAACCCGGTGAACGAGGTGACGGGGACGGGGCAGCCCAGGCTCTGGATACGGGACATCCCCCCCATACGGGAGATCCCCCTGGCCCTGGACCGGCCGCAGATCTACTACGGCGAGAAGCCAAGCTCCTACGTCTTCGTCGGCACCACCGTCCGGGAGTTCGACTACCCCATGGGGGACTCCAACGTCCGGACGGCCTACGAGGGCAAGGGCGGTGTCCCCATGGGCTCCTTCCTCCGGCGAATCCTCTTCGCCATCAAGTTCGCCGACATGAAGATCCTCTTCTCCGATGTCTTCACGCCGGACAGCAGGATCCTCTACTACCAGAACATCCGCGAGCGCCTGGCCATGGTGGCCCCATTCCTCGCCTTCGACGGCGACCCCTACCTCGTCGTCTCCGGAGGCCGGCTCGTGTGGATGCAGGACGCCTACACCACGACGGATCGGTACCCCTACTCCCAGCCCATCCGTCTGGGGAGCCGTTTCACCATCAACTACATACGGAACAGCGTGAAGGCCACCGTGGACGCCTACGACGGCACCATGCGCTTTTACGCCTCGGACCCGGAGGACCCGATTCTCCAGACCTGGGGCAATATCTTCACGGGCCTGTTCCGCCCCCTGTCGGAGATGCCCGGGGACCTGCGAAACCACCTCCGCTACCCCCAGGACCTCTTCAACATTCAGAGCGAGATCTACCGGACCTACCATATGACGGACGCCAACACGTTCTACAACAAGGAGGACGTCTGGGACCGGATGAACAGCAACGAGCAGAACCGGGGAGGACTCGACGCCTACTACGTCAACATGCGCCTCGCCGGCGAGGACCGGTCGGAGTTCGTCCTCATCACGCCCTTCATGCCCGTGAACAAGAACAACATGATGGCGTGGATGGCCGGCCGCTCCGACGGCGGCGAGTACGGCCAGCTTCTCGTCTACCAGTTCCCGAAGCAGAAGCTCGTCTACGGCCCCTCCCAGGTCGAGGCCCTCACGAACCAGCACCCCGAAATATCGGCTCAGCTCTCCCTCTGGAGCCAGCGGGGCACCTCCGTCATCCGGGGCAACATGACCGTCATCCCTGTGGGCAACGGCATCCTCTACGTCCAACCCCTCTACCTGAGGGCGGAGAACAGCGAGCTCCCCGAGCTCAAGAGGGTCATCACGTCCACCGGCGGCCGGGTCGTCTGGGGCGAGACCCTGGAGCTCTCCCTGCAACGCCTTCTCGGGGCCCCACAGCAGGGGGCTGCCGCGGCCGACGAGCCTTCGCCCGCCCCGCTCGCTCCCTCCCCGGGCGAGTCCGAGTCCCTGCGGTCTCTGGCGGCCTCGGCCCTCGAGACCTGGGAGAACGCCCGGCGAGCCCTTCGAAACGAGGACTGGGAGGGGTACGGCCGGGAGATCGGCCGTCTCGAGACCCTCCTCAAGGCTCTTCGGGAGCAGGCGGACGAACAGTCGCCCTGACCGCTCCGGCATGGCGGACGACGAGACAGGTCCAGCGTTGCACGCAAAATTATATTTCAATTAAAAATACGAACCCTATGTGTCGTTAACGACTCATTTATTCTTTTTCATATTTTTATTTAATTAAAATATAATATATGGCGGAGTCTTTGCAGAATATAAGAATGGGCATTTAATATATTCGGGCAAAATTTGCCCGATTTTCGATTCCCCCCATACAATATAGCTCCTTTTCACCTTCACCAGCCTGATGGGACGAAGAGGCTGGCCTCAGGGAGGGTCTGTATGGGACAGAAATTACGGAAGGGGTTCGTTGCCCTTCTCCTTTTCTCAGCGGCGGGATTTCTCTTCCTCACCCTGGGAGAGAGCAGCCGTGTCGAATCGCTGCGCTACTCCACGCACTCAGGGCGGGTAACCGCCCAAAACCAGGACGGAATATGGCACGCCCATCCGGACATGCTGACCCTCGTTCAACGGGTGCATGACGGACTGGCGAACGCCGTCCGGCCCGTGGCCGATGCCGGTCGGGATATGACGGATACGGCGGAGATGCTCATGGCCCGGACCATGGACGGCATCGAGGAGCTCGCCCGGTTCATTCAGTCCCAGAACCCCTCCGTATCCATGGATTCGGCTCTCTGTCAGGCCGCGGCCTTTCTGAAGTACTCTCTCAAGTACGACGCCCCCCTCGACCTCCTCGTGGCCGTCGCCCACACCGAGAGCAGATTCGCCTCCGACGCCAGGAGCAAGGCCGGCGCCGCCGGCGTGATGCAGGTCATGTGGAGAGTCCACTCGGGGCTCCTCACGGCCAACGGCATCACCAGCGAGGAGGACCTCCACGACCCCGAGATGGGCATCGCCGCCGGGTCGCTCCTCCTCTCCCGATACCTCCGGACCTACGGCGACACCCAGACGGCCCTGGGCCGATACTACGGAGGCTCCGCCTCGGTCTACTGGTCCCGGGTCTCCCGGAGCCTCTCGAAGGTCCGGGCACTGGACCTCCTGGCAACCCTCTTCTAAGGGCTCCGACGAAATTCCACGACGAAGCAGCGGGG
>CALCQG010000103.1 GCA_937897575.1 uncultured Synergistales bacterium
AGGTGAAACTGTGCGTAAAACTTCGCTACTCCGAAGAGCTCCGCCGCCGGTATGTCGAGTTCCTTCGACAGATAGTCCACGGCCTCGGGAGCGATGTAGCCCATCTCCTTCTGGACGTCCACGAGCAGCGGGATGGTGTTCCCCTTCATCCCGCGGTACCGGAGCACCAATGGTTCGAGGCGCTCCTCCAAATCAGGCAACGCTGTGCTCATACGATCTCCCCCTGTCTGTTTGTATCGGCGCGGAGCACTGCAAGTGCGGCGAACAGTCCCGAATGACGCGACAACCTGCACGTTCCTTAATGGCGGCCGTGAACATGTACGCTATCACGTCCCTCCCCCATCCGGCGCCTCCGGTTGTATCGGCCGAAGCGGGCCGGAAGCCGACGCGTTTCCTCTCCTCCGTGCAGAATCGCGGGTGAATATCCAACCAAGAATTGTATATAGTTCCCGTACAATAATACCAGATTCTCGTCCTTTGGAACAGTCCGGCCTGCACTTTTTTCGCCCCCGCCGCGACAGGAGCCCGAGGCTCTGTTTCAGGGCATTCGCAACCAAGAGCGGAACGCCTTTCGGGCAAAGCCCTCGACCTCGTCCCGTGATGCTCGTATAATGTGGGCAAAAGGGTCGTTGACAGAGACGACAACATCATATACCCTGCCATAGTATAAAGTCTATATGGAGGTGTTCGTTCATGATCAGAGTGTATTCGACCCCGACGTGCCCCTGGTGCACCAAGGCGAAGCAGTATCTGGAGGGAAAGAAGGTTGCCTTCGAGGATATCAACGTGGCCCAGGACCGGGAGGCCGCCAAGGATGTCGTGGCGAAGACGGGGCAGATGGGCGTGCCGGTGATCCAGATCGGCGAGCGGTACATCGTGGGGTACGATACGGCGGCCATCGACGAGGAACTGGCGAAGCTGAAATAACATCTGACGTACAAGGGAGGAGTGGAGAGTGCCGCAGAGCAGCGCAGCGGATTCCGAACTGCTGACCCTGTCCTTCGGGCTGGCGGTGAACGGCTCTCGGGGGGAGGGCGACTCCGGATCGGTTCAGTGGGACGCCATCGACGCCTTCGATAACGTTCTGAAGGAAGGGGACGCCTCGCTCCGCAAGGCGGCGGACGAGGGGCGCGACGGGGTCGGCTGGCTGAACCTGCCTTTCTGCGACATTGCCGATATCGAGGAGGCCGCCAGATGGCTCTCGCGCTTCGAGGCCGTCGTCCAGGTCGGGATAGGCGGGTCGGCCCTCGGGAACCTCATGCTCCACGCCGCGCTTCTCCCCCCGTACTGGAACGAACTCCCCGAGGGCAAGAGGACAGGCCCCCGCTTCTTCATGTCCGACAACGTGGACGCCGTGGAGAACCACGCCATATGGAACCGAATCGACCCGGAGCGGACGGCCTTCGTGGTCATCAGTAAATCGGGGAGCACCGCCGAGACCATGGCGAACTTCCTCTACTTCTGGGACAGCCTCAAGGTGGAGCTCGGCCCGAAGCGGGCGGCCCAGCACGTGCTCGTCGTCACGGACGAGAAAAAGGGCACGTTGCGCCCCTTCTCAGACGAGGTGGGCTGTCGTCGGCTCGTCCTGCCGTCCAACGTGGGCGGTCGGTTCTCCGTCCTCTCGTCCGTCGGACTGCTCTCGGCGTCCGCCCTCGGGATACCGGTGCGGGATCTGCTTGCCGGGGCGGCGGCCATGGAGGCTCGCCTCGCCGAGCGGCGGACGGTGCGCGAGAACCCGGCGTGGACCATGGCGGCCCTCTCGGTGGCGCACTATCGCAGCGGACGGAACATGACGGTCATGATGCCCTACGAGGACGCCCTGGAGCGCTTCTGCGAGTGGTTCGCCCAGCTCTGGGGGGAGAGCCTCGGCAAGGACGGCGTGGGGTCCACGCCCATACGGGCCCTGGGCGCCATCGACCAGCACTCTCAGATCCAGCTCTACACCGAGGGGCCCGACGACAAGCTCTTCACGATCGTCACCGTCGCCGCTCCGAAGGAGGACATCGTCATCCCCGAGACGGAGGAGCAGA
>CALCQG010000104.1 GCA_937897575.1 uncultured Synergistales bacterium
GAGAATCCGCGAGAACATCGCCAGCCTGGAACGCTCCTGAGGAGAAAGAGACCATGGACCGGCAAATCGGGACCTTCGAGGAGCTGGAGAACTTCTTTTCGACCCTGTCGAGCCCGGGGATACGCCCGGGGCTCGACAGGATCACCCGGTTGCTCGACGATCTCGGACACCCGGAGCGGTCCTTTCCATCGGTCCACATCGTAGGGACGAACGGAAAGGGATCGACGGCGGCGTTCACCGAGAGCATCCTCCGGGCGTCGGGATACCGAACCGCCCTCTACACGAGCCCGCACCTCGTCTCACCCGCCGAGCGGCTTCTGATCGACGGAGCGGAGCTGTCCCTCGAGTCCTGGAAACGAGCGGCCCTTCGCGTGGCGTCGGCGCTCCGGGACGACCCGGCCCTCAGACAGGACCCGCCGTCCTTCTTCGAGACGATCACCGCCGCGGCCTTCCACCTCTGCGCCGAGGAGAAGGTCGACATCGCCGTCGTGGAGGCCGGCCTCGGCGGACGTCTGGACGCCACGAACCTCCTCGGCGACGTCGCCCTCACCCTGATCGCCTCAATCTCAATGGACCACATGGACTACCTCGGAGGGACCATCGAGGCCATCGCGAGGGAGAAGTTCGCCGTCATGCGCCCCGGGGTTCCGGCGTACTTCTCCGGCTCCCCCGCGGAACTCGTCCCGCTTTTCCGTGCCGAGGCCGCCGCGAGAGGGGCCATCGCCCATGTCTCCCCCGAGGAGTGCGTCGTCTCGGGCATCTCCGTCGACGAGGCGGGCCTCTCGTTTCAGTACGAGGGCCATGGCCTCTCCCTTTTCGTGACGACGCTCCTCCTGGGGCTGTATCAGGTGGAGAACGCCTCCCTTGCCATATCGGGCGCTGCCTCGCTCATGAGAGCCTTTCCCCGCATTACGAGCGAGACGATCGTCCGGGGCGTTGCCGAAGCCCGATGGCCGGGGCGCTTCGAGGTCCTCAGGAGAGAGCCGCCCCTCGTCCTCGACGGAGGGCACAACCCCGACGGCGTTCGGCATCTTGTCGAGGCTCTGACGGCGCTCTACGGGAACAGGAGGTTCGACATCCTGTACGCGGCCATGAAGGACAAGGACTACGGCCAGTGCCTGTCGTACCTCCGGACCGTGGGACGGCGGCTCCTCTGCACGAGGGTCCCTGGCAACGACCGGTCCGAATCGCCCCTTCTCCTCGCCGAGCGTGCCATGGCTGCAGGCTGGCCCCGGGAGGCCATCGGCAGCTTTGCCGACCCCCTGTGCGCCTTCCACGAGGCCGAGGCCGGCGGAGAGGGCGTGCTCTGCTCCGGCAGCCTGTACTTCATAGGTGCTCTTCGGCCGCGCATTCGGTCCCTCCTCGACGGAACACCATGACGGAGCACGGGTACGCCCTCGTCCACCACAGGGACGCCCCCTTTCTGACCTACACCCTTGCGAGCGAGCCTCCTTTTTTCGAGGCCCGCCTCTTTCTGCGGGGACCGTTCATGGACGAGGCCGAGGGAGACTCGAAGCGGGCCCGGAGACTCCTCTCCGCCGTCGTTCCCGTCAAGGGGGCGCTCGTTGCCCCGAAACAGGTGCACGGATCGCACATCATCGAGGCAACGCCGTCAGCCGCCCTTCCCGCCTGCCCGGCAGGCGACGGGGTGTACCTGGAACGGACGGACATGGAGGCCTCCCTCCGCTTTGCCGACTGCCTGCCCGTCGTCATCGCATCGGACGTGCCCACCCCCAGGATGGTCATCCTGCACTCGGGGTACAAGGGCACCGTCCTCAACATTGCGGGCAAGGCCTGTGAAAATTATTTCAGCGAAGCGCGGCGCTCCTCCCGGCTCTGGGCCTGGGTCGGGCCGGGGATCGGGCGGGACTTCTACTTCCGGAGGCTGGGGGAGGAGTGGACGACGCAGGGGATCGGATCCTTCGAGGAGGCGAACATGACCGTCGCCGACGGCGTCGTACATTTCGACCTCGCGGGGCAGGTCCGCCACCAGCTCCTCACCGGGGGCCTCCGGCAGGAGAACATCTCCGTGATCCCCATATGTACTTTTCGTCGGAATGAGCTATGCTACTCCTACAGGAGAGGGGACCGCGGAGGCCATCTTTTTCTTCTGGCCTCGCTCAACGGATGAATATGTCACTTTTCCCCCTCTTTTGGTGACAATAATGGAAAGGGAAGATCTCCGAAGGAGATGATCGGTCTATGGATCTGAAACGAGTCGGGGTCATCGGGGTGGGCCATCTTGGACAGCACCATGCCAGGGTGTACACCGAGCTTCTCGGCGCGCAGCTCATCGGTGTCGTGGATCAGGACGAGAGCAGGGCCATGGCCATAGGCGAAGGGCTCGGTGTGCCGTGGTTCACCGATGCCGACGATTTTCTTGACTCCGCGCACCCCGACGCCGTCAGCGTCGTGGTCCCGACGAGTCTGCACTTCGAAATCGCAAAGAAGGCCCTGAGCCGCGGCATCAGCGTCCTGATCGAGAAACCCGTCACCACCACGATCAGCGAGGCGGAGGACCTGCTCCGCATGGCCGCCGACTCGGACCTCATCCTGCAGGTCGGACATATCGAGCGCTTCAACAGCGCCGTACAGTACATCGCGAAGATCGTCAAGACCCCCTTGTTCCTGCAGTCCAGACGCCTCGGCCCCTTCTCCCCCCGGATAAACGACGTCGGAGTGGTGCTCGACCTCATGATCCACGACATCGACATCATTCTTTCCCTCGTACACTCCGAGATATCGGACATATCGGCCACGGGGCGGTGCATACGAAGCAATGAGCACGAGGACATCGCCTCCGCCCAGATATCCTTCGAGAACGGAGCCATGGCCCATATTCTGGTGAGCAGGGTGTCGGAGAAAAGACTCCGCCAGCTGGAGATCATGGAGCCCCAGCGGTACGTCACGGTGAATTACGAGACCCAGGACGTCTCCATCAATCGATGCGTTCGCCAGAGCAATGGCAGCCTGGTGGAGGTCATCGAGCACCCTGTTTTTCCGAAGAGCGAACCACTGAAGCTCGAACTTCAGCACTTCGTCACCTGTGTGCGCGAGGGGAGGCAGCCCCTCGTCGGGATAACGGACGGGAAACGGGCTCTGGAGGTGGCCGTCTCGGTGCTCAAGCAGATTCACCTCGAAAATGCCACGGCGAAAGAGGGCAGCGGCGACGTCGCCCTGTAAGGCGGGGATGGCCCCTTGCGGATGACCTCCCTTTGACTGTGAAGCCCCGGCGTGGTGCCGGGGCTTTTTTGTAGGCCCATCTTAGAGTTTTTATCTTTTATTTCTTTTTTAAAAACGGTTTTTTTTATTTTTTTACGTGCAGAACGAAATTTTATGAGGTATTCTAAAAAAAATTCGGACGTCACGGAGAAAAGAATGACCTCTTTACCGATGGTGAACATCCAGGCACTTCTCGCACTCGGCCTTTTTCTGTGCAGCCTTCTCATCGCCCGGCTCGTCGTCCGGATCGCCAACGGCTCCCTTCCCGGAGGGAGGGGGTGGGTCATCTACCTGCGCACCCTGTTGGGCTTTCTTCTGGCGGCGGCCATCACGCTTGCCTTCTATTCCTTCGCGGGGGTGGACGTGCTCTCGGGGCGACTGTGAACGTGCGCCCTCCGTTTCGCTTCCGCCTTCATGTGACAGATTCCGCATCCGGTTGTATCCTTTGGGGTACGGCGACAGTATAGAGCAACGAACAGACCATATTTTGTTGTGGAGGAGAGGATGGCAATGAACGCCGAGTACAAAGATGCGCTGACGAAGTTCGAGGCTGGCGTGAACAAGTCGCTGCAAAAACATAAGGAGAGACGGGAGACCTTCACCACCGTCAGCGGATTCCCGTTGGAGCGTCTCTACGGCCCCAACGACACCGAGGGGATGGACTATCTGAAGGACGTCGGCTTCCCGGGGGACTACCCCTTCACCCGAGGCGTCCAGTCCACCATGTACCGGGGCAGACTGTGGACCATGCGCCAGTACGCGGGCTTCGCCACGGCCGAGGAATCCAACGAGCGCTACCGCTCCCTCCTCTCGCAGGGGACGACGGGCCTCTCCGTCGCCTTCGACCTGCCCACCCAGATCGGCTACGACTCCGACGACCCCATGGCCCAGGGCGAGTGCGGCAAGGTCGGCGTCGCGATCGACAGCCTGAAGGACATGGAGATCCTCTTCGACCAGATCCCCCTCGACAAGGTGTCCACGTCCATGACCATCAACGCTCCGGCCAGCGTTCTGCTCGCCATGTACATCTGCGTTGCGGAAAAACAGGGCGTTCCGATGAGCGCGTTGTCCGGGACGATCCAGAACGACATCCTCAAGGAATACATCGCACGGGGAACCTACATCTTCCCGCCGAAGCCGTCCATGCGGCTGATCACCGACATATTCGCCTTCTGCAGCGAGAACGTCCCCAAGTGGAACACCATCTCCATCTCGGGCTACCACATCCGCGAGGCGGGGAGCACTGCGGCCCAGGAGGTCGCCTTCACCCTCGCCGATGGGATCGCCTACGTCGAGGCCGCCCAGAAGAAGGGGCTTGACCCCAACGTCTTCGGCGATCGACTTTCCTTCTTCTTCAACGCCCACAACGACTTCCTCGAGGAGGTCGCGAAGTTCAGAGCCGCCCGCCGCATGTGGGCCCGCATCATGAAGGAGCGCTTCGGCGTGACGAACGAGAAGGCCCAGATGCTTCGGTTCCATACCCAGACGGCCGGCAGCACTTTGACCGCCCAGCAGCCCGAGAACAACATCGTCCGCGTCACGATCCAGGCGCTCGCCGCCGCCCTCGGAGGGACGCAGTCCCTGCACACGAACAGCATGGACGAAGCCCTCGCCCTGCCGAGCGACAAGAGCGTCCGCATCGCCCTGAAGACGCAGCAGATCATCGGCTACGAGTCGGGCGTCGCGAACACCGTGGATCCCCTGGCAGGCAGCTACGTCATAGAGACCCTCACGAACGAGATCGAGAAGAAGGCCTTCGAGTACATCCACCAGATCGACGACATGGGGGGCATGCTCGTGGCCATAGAAAAGGGGTACGTGCAGAAGCACATCCAGGATGCGGCGTACGAATACCAGCGGTCCGTCGAAGCCCAGGAGAGCATCGTGGTCGGAGTGAACAAGTTCCAGATCGAGGAGGACCAGGGCGACATGAATCTCCTCTCCGTGGACGCCTCCGTGGGTGAGCGGCAGATCGAGAAGCTCCGCGCCCTCAAAAGCTCGCGGGACAACGTGGCCGTCACCAACGCCCTCGCGGAGGTCCGGAAAGCCGCGCAGGACGAGTCGCAGAATCTAATGCCCCATATCATCAACGCGGTCCGGGTCTACGCGACGGAGGGCGAGATCTGCAACGTCCTCAGGGAGGTCTTCACGGAGTACACCGAGAACATCGTCCTGTAGGGCCGATGTATTCTACGAAAAGCTAGAATCGGAAAACGATTCATAACACTGGAGGGATTTCCCGTGGATGAAAGAAAGATACGAGTCATCGTGGCAAAACCAGGCCTTGACGGGCACGACCGGGGGGCTAAGGTCATCGCCCGGGCTCTTCGCGACGCAGGGATGGAGGTGGTGTACACGGGGCTTCGACAGACTCCGGAGCAGATCGTGGAAACCGCACTGCAGGAGGACGCCGACGCGATAGGCATCAGCATCCTTTCCGGAGCGCACTCCTTCTACTTCTCGAAGATCATCGAACTGCTCAAGGACAAGGGCGCATCGGACATCATCGTCTTCGGCGGCGGGGTCATCCCGGACAAGGACATCCCCGGCCTTCTCGAAGTCGGAGCCGGCGCCATCTTCGGCCCTGGGACGCCGACGACGACGTGCGTCGACTGGCTTGAAAAGGCCGTGGCGGAAAAAAGAGAAAAAGAAAAGTAAGACGCAGTGGACATCCTTGTTGGGAGGGCGCTCGGGGGCGACATCCGCTCCCTGGCCCGCCTTATCAGCCTTATTGAAAACGGCGATCCGCTGACGGACCGGGTGATGCGCCAGATATACCCGAAGACGGGCAGAGCGCTGGTCATCGGGATAACCGGAAGCCCGGGAGCCGGGAAGAGCACCCTGACGGACAAGCTTATCGAGACCTTCCGGCGGCAGGGGAAGACCGTGGGCATCATCGCCGTGGACCCTTCGAGCCCCTTCTCCGGCGGCGCCATTCTCGCGGACCGCATACGGATGCAGCGTCACACGGGGGACAGCGGCGTCTACATACGGAGCATGGGGACGCGGGGATCCCTCGGGGGCCTGAGCCGCGGGACCCGCGAGGCCACCCTTCTTCTGGACGCCTGCGGATGGGACGTCATCATCATCGAGACCGTGGGCGTCGGCCAGTCCGAGGTGGACATCATCAAGATCGCCAACACGGTCTGCGTCGTTCTCGTCCCCGGGATGGGTGACGATATCCAGATCATGAAGGCCGGGATCATGGAGATCGCCAACGTCTTCGTCCTCAACAAGGCGGACAAACCGGGAGTGGACAGGGTGGCCGCGGAGGTGAAGCTCATGCTCGACCTCGTGCGGGACAGGCCATGGATTCCTCCGGTGCACAAGACCATCGCGGAAAACGGGACGGGCGTCGGAGAGCTTGTGGACAGCATCGTACGACACCACGAGTTTCTGAAGACCGGGACCGACGGGCTCCGATCCGAATATGCCCGAGTCTCCTTCGAGGTGGAGGACATTCTGCTGAAGGATCTGTCCCGAAGGGCAGAAAAAATATGGAAGACGCACAGGACGCAGGACGTCATGGACGCCCTTGTCCGGCGCGACGAAAATCCGTATACCGTTGCAGGAGCTATACTGAAAGAGATGTTTGGACTCCAGAAGACAAAATAGGAGTGAAGAAGGAGGAGTAGCGATGTCCCATCGAAGCATCGAGGAGCTCTGCGAGGAGTTGTTGC
>CALCQG010000105.1 GCA_937897575.1 uncultured Synergistales bacterium
GTATATCTGTTATGGAGTGCTCCGGGGCATGGGCGGCAGCATCTGGTTCGCCGGAGCCCTCTCCCTCGTCGGCGCGGGCGTGGCGGCGGTGCTCACCGAGCGCCTGGCCTACCGCCCGATCCGTGAGCGGACCAACGTCACGCTCTACCTGCTCATCGCCTCCATGGGGATGAGCATCGTCATAGAGAACATCTTCGTCATCGTGGCGGGCGGCCGGTTCAGGGCTCTGCCCCCCGTCATCCCGACGGCTCCCGTGGACTTCTTCGGCCTCGCCACGACGAGTGCCTTCGACATCCTCTCCCTCGTCACGGCCGTCGTCTTCCTGGGCGGACTCCAGATATTCCTCACCAAGACCAGATGGGGGCTGGCCATCCGCGCTGCGGCCTACGACCTCCGGACGGCGGGGCTGATGGGCGTCAACGTCAACCGCCTCATCTCCATCGTATTCTTCGTCGCCGGCGCCCTGGCGGCTGTGGGCGGCATCTTCCTCTCGGTGCGCTACACCCTGTACCCCCAGCTGGGCGGCATCACGACCAAGGCCTTCATCGCGGCGGTCATTGGGGGGCTGGGGTCGCTGCCCGGTGCGGTGGTAGGAAGCCTCATCCTCGGCCTGGCCGAGATGCTCACCGCCGGGTTCATCTCGAGTCAGATGCGGGACCTCGTCGTTTTCTCCCTGCTGGTGATCACCCTGCTCGTCAAACCCTCCGGGCTCTTCGGCAAGAGCGTCGGCGAGAAAGTGTAGGGCGGGGCCATGTCCGGATACACTGAAGGGATCATCACCCTCCTGTGCATCAACGCCATAGCGGCCATGGGCGTCTCGCTCCTCACGGGCTTCACGGGCATCTTCTCCCTCGGCCACGCCGCCTACATGGCCCTCGGCGCCTACACCACGGCGATCCTCACCATCCAGCACGGCATCCACTGGTTCCCGGCCATCCTGCTGGGAGGGGGCGTCGCCGTCATCGTCGCCTATCTCATCGGTATCCCCACCCTCCGGCTCATGGGCGACTACTACTCCATCGCGTCCATCGGCCTGGGCGAGGCCATCAGGCTCATCCTGGAGAACTGGCAGTCCGTCACAAGGGGCGCCAGAGGGTACCCGGGGATCGACCCCTACACCACGCTGCCCGTGGCCCTGGGCTTCTTCCTGGTCCTGGCCCTCTGCATGTTCAACATCATCAACAGCCGCTTCGGCCGGGCCTGCAAAGCCTGCCGCGACGACTACATCGCCGCGTCCATCCTCGGCTTCAACACCGCCCGGATACGAATCTACAGCCTCGCCATCTCGGCCTTCTACTGCGGCGTCGCGGGGGCCCTCCTCGGCGGCTTCCTGTCCTTCATCCAGCCGGTGATGTTCGACATGATGAAATCCACGGAGCTCACCTCCGTGGTGGTCTTCGGCGGCCTGGGCTCCCTGAGCGGCACCATCCTCGGGACGGCCGTCATCACGCTCGTCACGGAGCTGTTCCGCCCCATCTCCCAGTACCGCATGCTCATCTACGGCGCGGTCCTCGTCGTCGTGATGGTGCTTCGTCCGGAGGGGATCATGGGGAACAGGGAGTTCATCCCGTGGATCAGGAGCCTTGTGGGGAGGAAGAAGTCATGAGCGCCTTCTTCGAACTTGTGCACCTCACGAAGAACTTCGGGGGCGTTCAGGCCGTATCTGATCTGAGCTTCGCCATGGAGAAGGGGGAGCTCGCCGGGCTCATGGGCCCCAACGGAGCGGGGAAGACCACCGTCTTCAACCTCATCACCGGAGTGTACGACCCCGACTCGGGGCAGGCCCTCTTCAAGGGGGAGGACCTCGGCCCCTTGAAGACCTACCAGGTGACGGCCAAGGGTGTGGCGAGGACCTTCCAGAACCTTCGCCTCTTCCAGCGGTCCACGGTCGTGGAGAACGTCATGACGGCGGCACAGCAGCACATCCCCTACGGCTTCGTCGAAGGGCTGACGCACCTGGGGCGGTGGCGGAGCGGCGAACGCGCGATCCGCGCCAAGAGCATGGAGCTCCTGGACCGCGTCGGCCTGGCGGACAGGGCGAACCAGGCGGCGGGGACCCTCCCCTACGGCCATCAGCGGCGTCTGGAGATAGCCCGCGCCCTTGCCCTCGAGCCCGAGCTTCTTCTCCTCGACGAGCCGGCGGCCGGCATGAACGCCGAGGAGGTCAACTCTCTGAACGCCCTCATCCGGAACATCCACCAGGACTTCGGCCTCACGATCCTTGTCATCGAGCACCATATGGACCTCATCATGGAGATCTGCAAACACATCATCTGCATGAACTTCGGGGCGAAGATCGCCGAGGGAACGCCCGAGGACATCCAGGCGCACCCCGAGGTCCTCAAGGCCTACCTGGGAGAGGAGGAGACGGCATGAGCGGAGTGAACGGGACGACGGCCCCTCTTCTCGAAGTTCGTGATCTGCACGTCAGCTACGGGGCGATCAAGGCCCTCGGAGGCGTCTCGCTGCGCGTCGACCAGGGCGAGATCGTCAGCGTCATCGGCTCGAACGGGGCGGGGAAGTCCACCCTCATGAACGCCATCATGGGCACCGTCCGGCGGGAGAAGGGCGAGATCGTCCTGGCGGGGTCGGTCCTTTCATCGAAGAGCTACCAGGTGGTTCAGCAGGGCATCTCCCTGAGCCCCGAGGGGCGGAAGGTCTTCGCACCCCTCACGGTGGAGGAGAACCTGCGCATGGGGGCGTTCCCCAGAGGAAAGGACGTGAATCTGGGCGAGGACCTGGAGTGGGTTTTCTCCCTCTTTCCGAGGCTGAAGGAGCGCATCGGACAGTATGCGGGCACCCTGTCGGGAGGGGAGCAGCAGATGCTGGCCATCGGGCGGGCGCTCATGTCGAAGCCGAAGATTCTGCTGCTGGACGAACCGTCCCTCGGCCTGGCCCCCATCATCATCAAGGACATCTTCACGGAGCTTCGGAGGATCAACGAGATGGGTGTGACGATCCTCCTCGTGGAGCAGAACGCGCGGCAGGCCCTCCTTCTGTCCCACAGGGGGTACGTCCTGCAGACGGGGCTTCTCGTCCGGGAGGGTGCCTCCAGGGACCTTCTCGACGACCCGGGCATCACGGCCGCCTATCTCGGCGGCTCGGGTGCCAGGCAAAAGCGATGACGAAGCGGGCGAGGGGGCTCTTCCCCCTCGCTCCTTTTCATGGGGCACGAAAGGAGGGTAAGGGATGAAAAGAATAGAGACGGAGCACTCCCGAAAGGGCAAGGGACACTACTCTCCGGGGATGGTGCATAACGGCGTCCTCTACGTGTCTGGCCAACTGTCCGTCGACCCCGCGACGGGGAGGGTCCCCGAAGGCGGCGTCGGGGCCGAGACGAGGCAGGCTCTCGCCAACGTCCTGGCGGTCCTCCAGTCGGCGGGCGCCGGGAAGGAGGACGTGATCCAGTGCAGAGTCTACACGCCCGACGTGGCCAACTGGGACGTGATCAACGAGGAGTACGCCCGGTTCTTCGGGGCCCACAAGCCGGCGCGGGTCGTCGTCCCCACGACGATGCTGCACGGAGGGTGTCTCGTCGAGATCGAGGCGATCGCGGCGGTGGACTGACCGGACTCCGCTTCGAAGGACGAGACCGGCGGTATGAGGCGATGCGGGCGAGATTTTTCGCCCGCATTTTTCCCGGACAAATACTTGACGAAAATTGTAGGGAATAGTATCCTATGGTCAGCAGAGCGGAAAAGGACGTGATACCCATGAAACTGTCCACAAAGACCAGGTACGGGCTTCGCGCGCTGCTCTACATGGCGGAGCGGTACGACGACGGGACGAAGACCGTCTCGGTGGGCGAGATCTCCAGAGAGCGGAAGTTGTCCGAGAAGTACCTGGAGCAGCTGTTCATCAAACTGAAACGACGGAACATCATCACGAGCACCCGGGGCGCTCAGGGCGGGTACCGGCTCGTGGCCTCGCCGGAGGAGACGACGGTGGCCTCCGTCGTCGAAGCCCTCGAAGGGCCCATCTCCTTCGCCGACTGCGTGGCCGGCAAGGGGTGCCGCGAAAAGGGCACGTGCCTGTCCCACGGGCTCTGGAAACGATTGAAGGGGAGCATCGACGAGATCCTCGAGGGGACGACCCTCGCCGATCTGCTCGTCCACCCCGGTGGGCGGGATGGCGGGGCAGTGGAGGAACGAGTTCAAGAATTCGAGAAAGGGGCAATCTGAGATGTCGAGACAGGTCTATCTTGATTACGCAGCAACAACGTACACCGCGCCCGAGGTCGTTGAGGCCATGGCGCCCTACTTCACGGAGTCCTTCGGCAACCCCTCGTCCATATACTCCTTCTCCGACAGGAACAGGAAGGCCATGACCAAGGCGCGGGAGCAGGTCGCCGCAGTGCTTGGCGCCTCACAGGACGAGATATTCTTCACGGGCAGCGGGACGGAATCGGACAACTGGGCGCTCAAGGGCACGGTCTGGAAGCTCGCCGCGAAGGGGAAGGACCACATCATCACGACGAAGATCGAGCACCACGCGATCCTGCACACGGGCGAGTTCCTCCAGCGGCAGGGGTACGACGTGACCTACCTTCCCGTGGACGAGGAGGGGCGGGTGCGCCTCGAGGACCTCAAAAAAGCCGTGACGGACAGGACGGCCCTCGTGTCGATCATGTTCGCCAACAACGAGATCGGGACCATCCAGCCCATCGCCGAGATCGGCGCCTTCTGCCGGGAGAGGGGAATTCTCTTTCACACCGACGCCGTCCAGGCGGTGGCCCATGTCCCAATCGACGTACAGGCCATGAACATCGATATGCTCTCCCTGTCGGCCCACAAGTTCTACGGGCCCAAGGGCATCGGCGCCATGTACCTCCGCAAGGGGACGAGGATCGAGAACTTCATCCACGGCGGCGGGCAGGAGAAAGGGCGGCGGGCCAGCACGGAGAACGTGGCGGGCATCGTGGGCCTCGGAAAGGCCATTGAACAGACGGCCTCCCGGATGGCCGAGTCGGCCCCGCGGATCACGACGTTGCGGGATATGCTCGTGGACGGCGTCATGAAGGCCGTCCCCCACGCCAAGCTGAACGGGGCGCCGTCGGGCGAGCGGCTGCCCAACAACGCGAACTTCAGCTTCGTCGGCATAGAGGGCGAGACCATGCTCCTGGACCTGGACCGGGCGGGGATATACGGCTCCACGGGGAGCGCCTGTTCCTCGGGCTCCCTCGACCCCTCCCATGTGCTCATGGCCATCGGCCTCAGCCACGAGCAGGCGCACGGGTCCCTGCGGCTCACCCTCGGCGAGGAGACGACGGGGGAGGATATCCGCTACGTCCTCTCTGTTCTGCCGGACATTGTGGCCCAGCGAAGGGCCATGTCCCCCCTGTGGGAGGACTATCTGAAGGGTCTTCAGAAGGAAAGCAGGTGAGATCGATGGCATACAGCGAAAAGGTGCTGGACCACTTCCAGAACCCCCGGAACGTGGGGGAGATCGAAAACCCCGACGGCGTCGGCCAGGCCGGGAACCCGAAGTGCGGCGACATCATGAAGATCTACCTCAGGGTGAAGGACGACCGCATCGAGGACATCAAGTTCAAGACCTTCGGCTGCGCCTCGGCCATCGCGTCGTCGAGCATGGCCACCGAGCTCGTGAAGGGAAAGACGGTGGAAGAGGCTTGGAATCTCACCAACAAGGCCGTGGCGGAGGCCCTGGACGGCCTGCCCCCGGTGAAGATGCACTGCTCCGTCCTGGCCGAGGAGGCCATCCACGCCGCCATCAACGACTACCTGAAGCGGCAGGGGCTGCCGACGCGCGAGGAGGAGAGCCACGACGAGCTGGTGGACCATCACGTCCACCACGAATGACGGAGGGCTGCGAAAAGAGACGGTGCCCCTGGCCGGGCCGCGATCCGCTCTATGTCCGGTATCACGACGGCGAGTGGGGCGTCCCGGTCAGGGAGGATAGCACCCTCTTCGAGTTCCTGATCCTTGAGGGCGCTCAGGCGGGGCTCTCCTGGATATCCATCCTCCGCCGGCGCGAGGGGTACCGTCGCGCCTTCGCGGGCTTCGACGCCGAGCGGATGGCCCGCTTCGACGAACGACGGGTGGAGGAGCTGCTCGCGGACTGCGCCATCGTCCGGAACAGACGGAAGATCGAGGGGGCCATCACAAACGCCAGGGCTTATCTTCGCCTCCGGGAGAGCGGCCGGACGCTGTCCGGTTTTCTGTGGGATTTTGTGGACGGCGCCCCCGTGGTGAACCACTGGCGGTCCATGGCCGAGGTGCCGGCCGTAACGCCCTTGGCCGAGCGGATCAGCGCCGCCATGAAGAGGGAGGGGTTCGTCTTCTTCGGCCCCACCATCTGCTACGCCCACATGCAGGCCACGGGCATGGTGAACGACCACCTGACGGACTGCTTCCGGCACGGAGAGGTCCAGCGGTAGAAAAACGAGCGGGAGCGGACGGGCCGTCGACCTGTCCGCTCCCTTTCTGTGCAGAGGTGCGGGTTTCGGGGCGTTGCCGCTAGGGCATCGTCTGCCCCTCTCCCGAACTGCGTCTCTCCGGCAGAGAGGGCTTTCGTCCCGATGAGAAGGCGAAGGACAGCACGTCCTTGGGACAGGAGTCCACGCAGGCGCCGCAGGAGATGCACTCGGGGCTCTCCATGGCGTTGCCCTGCACCATGGCGTGGACGTCGATGCTCATGGGGCAGTTCTTCGTGCAGAGCATGCAGTGGATGCACCGCTCCCCGTCGGCGGCGAGGCGGAGCCTGGGGCTCCCGACCGCCCTCGAGGTGCACTTTCCGGCGATCATGAAGGGGGCGAGAAGGCAGCCGTACCGGCAGAAGGGCCTCCGCCCCGCGAGCAGGGAGAGGGCGACCATGCCGCCCATGGCCGTGAAGAACATGACGTAGGACGTTCTCGACCCGAGGGAGACGCCCCCCTCGATGCCGAAGAGCGGCGAGACCCGCAGGCCCCCCGCGCGGATGAAGAGCGCGGCGATGGCCATGAGCCAGAGGGTGGCGAGCCCGTACTTTATGAGGTCGGGGCGCCCGCCCTTCAGCCTCCGGTCGTTCGCCGGGAAGAGCAACTCCTGGACGGCCCCGCCGGGACAGAGCCACCCGCAGAAGACCCTGCCCAGGACAAAGGACGCGGCCGCCGCGAGCCCGACGAAAAGAAGGCTCGACGTGACGATGCCTCTCGCCGCCCCCTGGACGGTGAGAAGGGGCGAGAGGTAGAACATGGTGACGGGAAGCGAGAGCACGGCGACGACCATCATGGCCTTGCGGATATTCTGACGTTTCATTTTCTATCCTCCCCTCAGAGCGTGGATCTATTATATACCAGAGAGGGGTATGTGGCACAGGCGGGCGTCAGAGGAGGTCGTTCAGGCTCCCCATGCGATACCCGGCGAGGTCGACGGTGACGTAGGAGAAGCCCATGGCCGTCAGCCGTTCGTGGATCGCCTGCGCCACCTCCGGAGCGGCCAGACGGGGGAGGTACTCTCGTTCGACCTCGATCCGGGCGATGGCGCCGTGGTGGCGGACCCGAAGCTGACACCCCGCCGGGCAGAGGGACCGAAGATAGGCCTCCGCCTCCTCCACCTGGGCGAGCGCCCGCTCCGTGATGGGGGTGCCGTAGGTGATGCGGCTCGCCAGGCAGGCGGCGGCGGGCTTGCTCCATGAGGGAAGCCCCCACGCCCGGGAGAGCGCCCGCACGTCCTCTTTCGTGAAACCGGCCTCCATCAGGGGGCTGCGCACCCCTTTCATCTCGGCGAGGGCCCGCATGCCGGGGCGGTAGTCCGTATCGTCGTCGCAGTTCGAGCCCTCGAGGAGCCAGGGGAACCCCTCGGCTTCGGCCCAGGAGGCGAGGGCGGCGAACCGGAATTTCTTGCAGTAGTAGCAGCGGTCTCCGTCATTTTGGGAGAACTTCGGATCGTCGAGCTCCGAGAGCGGGAGGATCACGTGACGGATCCCGATCTCCTCGGCGAACCGGTCGGCGTCGGATTGCTCCCATGCGGGGAGGGTAGGCGACCGGACGGTTACGGCCACGGCGTTTCTGCCCAGGGCCTTTGCCGCCGCGGCGGCCAGTAGCGTGCTGTCCACGCCCCCCGAGTAGGCCACGGCAGCCCGCTCCATTGTTCCTATCAGGGCGAGGAGGGCCTCTTCCTTTCGCTTCAGCTCTTCCATGATGCGCTCTCCTTTCAGGCGGGGGCTCGGTCGATAGCCCATTATATACTTGTGACGGGCTGGTTTGGGTATAATGGCCACTGTCGGGGTGAACGGCTTCGGCTGGGCGTTCCGTCCCATGAGAGGGGGTACGGCCTTGGAGGAGAACGGCAGAGAGAGGGCGCGATGCGGCGGGCTCGTCCCCGCGTACGGCTTCGCACCCGTCGCCCCCGATGTGGCCGTGCTGATGAGCGGGGGTGTGGACAGCACCCTTGCGGCGTGGCTTCTGAAGAACGAGGGGTTCGCGGTCGTGGGCGTCACCATGGAGCACAACGCGTCGTCCTCGCGGGAGGCCGCCGTGGCCGCCGCCCGAGGGCTCGCCATCCCTCTCTACGTGACGGACCTGAGAGCCGCGTTCGCCCGGGAGATCATCGCGCCCTTCGTGGCCGAGTACGCCGCCGGGAGGACCCCCAACCCTTGCGCCGAGTGCAACCGCCGGATCAAGTTCGGCCTGCTCTGGGACAGGATCGAGCGAGCCTTTGGCCCCATTCCCGTTGCGACGGGACACTATGCCCGGGTCGAGCGGGACGGAGGAGCCTTCTTCCTCGCCCGGGGCCGGGACGAGGCCAAGGACCAGAGCTACTTCCTCGCCGGAATACCGAGGGAGCGGCTGCCCCGCCTGCTCCTCCCCCTCGGGGACAAAACCAAGGCCGAGGTGCGCGCCCTGGCGAAGTCCGCCGGCCTGGCGGCCGCCGAAGAGCGGGAGAGCATGGAGATCTGCTTCGCCGGCGAGGCGGACTATCGCGCACTGCTGGGAAGTGGGGCCTCGGTGCCGGGGCTCATCGTCGACGAGGCGGGGAGAACGATCGGCCGGCACAGAGGGATCGGACACTACACCGTGGGGCAGAGAAAGGGGCTCGGGATTCCGTCGGCCGGGGGGCTCTATGTCCTGAGAGTGGAGGCGCGGAACAACAGGATCGTCGTCGGACCGAGGGAGAGCACCCTTCACAGGCTGGTCCGGGCGCGGGACCTGAACGTCCTCATCCCCGAGCTGCTGGCGGAGGGAACGGAGCTCGTCGGTCGGATACGTTCGAAGTCGGGGCTCGCGCCCTGCCGCGTCGTGCGGTATGATGCAGAGAGAGAGAGAATCGAAGTCCTCTTCGACGAACCGCAGTTCGCGCCGACGCCGGGACAGCGGCTCGTCGTCCACTCGCCCGAGGGGCGCGTGGCGGCCGGAGGGATACTATTCAACGGGGAGGAAGAGCGATGGACATAGGATTTACCCGCAGGCTTGCGGAGCTCTACGAGGAGGGCCGGGCGGCGGTCTTCTGCCTGGTCGTCGAGGAGGCCGGATCCACCCCCAGGAGCATGGGGTCCCCCATGCTCGTCTACCCCGACGGGCGCATCGAAGGGTCCGTGGGCGGAGGCATAACGGAGAAACACGTGATCGACCGCGCCCTCGAGCTGCTCCGGCACGGGACGGGGTCCACCCTGTACAAGGAGACCCTCGCGGCGAGCGAGGCCGCCCTCGACGGAGCGGCCTGCGGCGGCGCCATGAGCGTGTACCTCGAGGTCGTGGGGCGGACGCGGGACCTGGTCATCTTCGGCGCCGGCCACGTGGGCCGGGCGCTGGCGCAGGCCGGGCACGCGGCGGGTTTTGCCGTCACAGTCTGGGACGACCGGGAGGAGTTCGCGAACGGGACGAACATCCCGTGGGGCAGCGTGGTGTGCTGCCCCGTGGAGGAGGCCATGGAACGCCTTCCGGAGTTCCACGGCGGGACCTACGCCGTGATCGTCACACGGGGCCACGCCCAGGACGCCGACGTGGTCAAGCTGCTGGAGGATCGCCCGGCGGCCTACATGGGCATGATCGGGTCGAGGAGGAAGATCGCCTTCGTCCGGGAGCGACTGCTGGCCCAGGGCGTCTCCGAGGCGCACATGGACCGGATCTATCAGCCCGTAGGCCTTCCCATCAAGGCGGAGACCCCCGAGGAGATCGCCGTCTCCATCGTTGCGGAGCTCATCGCCGTCGCGCGGGGCGGCGATCTGGAGTCCCTGAGGAGCGGGTTGAAGAGAGACGCCCTTGCAAAGGGGCAGGAAACGAGTATACTATAAAGGTCAACATTGGTTAGAATATGATGGGGAAGCAGGTGGGATGATGGCTGTCTCGTACAAAGACTATTACGAAATCCTCGGCGTGGCGCGGACAGCGTCCCAGAACGACATCCGGAAGGCGTACCGGGCCCTTGCGAAGAAGTACCACCCCGATGTGAACAAGAGCACGGGCTCCGAGGAGAAGTACAAGGAGATCAACGAGGCCTACGAGGTCCTCAAGGACCCTGAGAAGCGCTCGAAATACGACACCCTGGGCTCCAATTGGCAGCAGGGGCAGGACTTCACGCCGCCTCCCGGATGGGAGGGCGGCGTGCACGTGGACTTCGGCGACGGAGGGGGCGGGTTCAGCGACTTCTTCCAGTCCATCTTCGGCGGATTCGCCCAGGGCGGCCGGGGCGCCACGGTTCAGGACATCTTCAGGGGACGCCGGACGCCCGACGAGGAGATGCAGATCGAGCTCACCCTCGAGGAGCTCCTGAAGGGCGGGACGCGGACCCTGGCCTTCGACCGGACGGAGCGGGCCGCCGACGGCCGGCCGAAGAAGAGCCGGAAGACGGTGAACGTGAATCTGCCCCTGGGGCTGACCCAGGGCTCGCGCATCCGGCTGAAGGGCCAGGGCGCCGGAGGCAGTGACCTGTACCTGGTGATTCAGCTCGCGCGGCACCCTCGGTTCGAGGTAGAGGGGTACGATCTGGTGACGCCTTTGAGGGTCTCCCCCTGGGAGGCGGCCCTCGGCGCGGGGATCCCCGTTCAGACCCTGGACGGGACGGTGACCATGCGGCTGCCCGCGGGAACGCAGAACGGCAAGAGGCTCCGCCTCAAGGGGAAGGGGCTTCCCCGGCGCAAGGGTGCGCTCCCCGGAGACATCATCGTCCGAGTGGAGGTCGTCGTGCCTCCGAAGCTCTCGCCGAGGGAGCGGGAGCTCATGGAGGCCCTGTCGAAGGAGTCCTCCTTCAATCCGAGGGGGTAAGAAGCAGTTCGCCCGGGCCGGAGTCCATCTCCGGCCCTTTTTTCATGGAGAAGGCCGTGACGGTGGCGCTCGCCGTACGCCCGTCCCGGTCCACCAGGGAGACGATGTGAACCCCCTCCCTCAGCGTCCAGAAGCGGGGCAGGGGCGTGTCCTGCCGTCCGACGAACTCGCCGCCGACGAACCAGTAGACGGGCAGGCGGGCCCCCTCGGCTTTGAGGGCCACTCTCTGCTCCCCGCCGAGGGGCGTGAGGACGTAGCGGGAGCCTGGGAGGGGGGAGACGATGGTCACCCGCTCCCGTGGCAGCAGGTTCAGGGACCTCCGGAAGGCGAAGTCCTCCAGCTCGGCGGGCCACAGGACCTGGGGCGTCCCGTCGCGGAAGACGTGCATGGTGCAGGGGTGGACGGACGAGATGCCCTCCAGGGCGTAGTCCTTCCGTACGCCGGGGCATGGAGGCGAGGGCGGCTCGCCCGAGAGGGAGCAGACCGTCCGGAGGATCACCCCTTCGGGCGGAGAGTACCACCCGCTCGATGGCGCGCTCCGGAGGATGTCCACGATGGCCGGAGTGGCCGCGCGGAGGCCGACGAGCTCCTGATGCGCCTTTCCTGTCGGGTCGCCCATCCAGACCACCACCGTCGTCGCGGGCGTATAGGCGGCCGTCCAGGCGTCCCGGTGACCGTAGGACGTGCCCGTCTTGAAGGCGAACCACTCCTGCTCCCGTTCGATGCGCTTCCCGTGGACCGGCAGCAGCCGGCCCGGGTCCTTCAGAATGTCGGCGACGAGGAAGGCGGCGGCCTCCGAGGCGACGAGGCGCTCTGGGAGCGACTCGTCGGCCAGGAACCTGGGATAGCGGTGCACGCCCAGGTTGGCCAGGGTGCCGTAGCCCTCGAGCATGTGGAGCAGCGTGACCTCGCACCCGCCTAGGATGAGAGAGTCGCCGTAGTAGTCCGTTGTTCGGACGAGGGACCGGAATCCGCAGTTCCTGAGCAGGTCGAGCACCACCTGAGGCAGTGCGGCGCGGAGCACGCGGACCGCCGGGACGTTCAGCGAGTTCGCCAGGGCGAAACGAGCCGAGACGGGGCCCCGGTAGGTCATGTCGAAGTTCCGGGGGGCCTGCCCCGAGAAGGAGAGGGGCGTGTCCGCAAGAAGGCTGGAGGGGGTAAGCAGCCCCCGCTCGAAGGCGGCGAGATAGGCGAAGGGCTTCAGCGCCGATCCGGGGGAGCGGAGGCTGTCGGCGCAGTCCACCCAGCTGGCCGCCGTGCCGCTGCCGAGCCGGGCGTTTCCAACGTAGGCAAGGATGTCCCCCGTCCTGTTGTCGAGCACCGCTCCGGCGGCCGTCACCCCGGGGGGCAGGGCCTCGAGGGCGACGGAGAGGTTCCGTTCGAGCATGGCCTGGATGGGCGTGTCCAGCGTGGTCTTGACCGTCCCGCCCTCCTTCCTGCTGCCCAGAGCGTGCAGGGCGAAGTGGTAGGCGCGGGACGGCATGGCCCCGCTTCCCTCGGGCAGCTTCTCCGCCCTGGCGAGGCGGAGCTGCTCCTCTGAGATGACGCCTCGGGCGGCCAAGGACACGAGGATGGAGTCCCGCCGCTTCCGGGCGGCCTCGGGGTTCCGGTCCGGCCGGTACACCGACGGCCCCCGGAGCATGCCCACCAGAAGGGCGGCCTCGCCGAGGGAGACCTCGGCGGCGGCCTTGAAGAAGTACATCCGGGCCGCGGCTTCGACGCCGCGGATGTTGGCGCCGAAGGGCGCCCTGTTCAGGTAGAGCTCGAGGATCGCGTCCTTGGAGAGGACCCGTTCCGCCCGGAGGGCCGTGAGGAACTCGATGGCCTTCGTCCGGACATTCCTGGGCCTGGGGTCCGAGAGGCGGACGAGCTGGCTCGTGATCGTGGAGGCGCCGGAGACGACCCGCCCCGCGCGAAGGTTCTGGACGGACGCCCGGAGGATGGCCCCCAGGTCGACGCCCCCGTGCTCCCGGAATCGCCGGTCTTCGACCTCCATAGCGATCAGGGGGAGCCACCGCCCCATGCGGGCGAGGGGCACGGGGATGGACCACTCCGAGGACTCCGACAAAAAGACGGAGAACACCTCCCCCCTCCTGTCGAGCAGATCG
>CALCQG010000106.1 GCA_937897575.1 uncultured Synergistales bacterium
CAGCGGGGAGTCGCCCGTCACATCGAACAGCGACACCTTGAGGGTGCCGTTCTCCATTCCGATCCCCAGCAGGCCGTGGGAGGTCATCTGCAGGTACGTGGAGATACCGGGGACCTTCAGCTCGCCGCGCAGCGAGGGCGAGGTGGGATCGCTGAGGTCTACCACGAACAGGGGATCGACCTGTATGGCCGTCACCAGGTACAGGCGGTCGCCCATGAACCGGCAGGAGTACAGGGATTCGCCGGGAGCGATGTTGTCCAGCTTTCCGACCTCCTTGAGCTCCCTGTCCAGCACCGTGACGGCGGTGTACGGGGAGCTCCATCCGGAGGTCGAGGCCACGCGGAGATGGTCGCCGCCCTCGTCCATGCAGAACTGCGAGATCAGGTACCCGTCCACGGAGCCTCTCGCCGCCAGGGTGGCGTTCAGGCCGTCCACATCGAAGCGGTAGATGGCCGTCGCCGCGCCCTTGGCGCCGCTCCGCGGCACGTCGGCCATCGTCAGGTAGAGGGACGTCGGGGACATGTGCATGACCGATGACGCGGGGGCGGCCGCGGTCAGGCAGGTGCTCTCCCCCGAGGCGATGTTAAAGGCCAGCAGGCTGATGAAGCTCGACGCCTCCCGGACCGAGGGATCGTGCATCACCTCGGTCGCCTTCACCGCCTCCGCCCTGCCGTCCCGGGTCAGCACCGGGGGCGTCACCCTGCCGTCCATCCAGACGTTCTTTTGGACCACAGCGTAGACGGTCCCACCGGCCATCCGGGAGCCGGCATACCAGCCGGACGCGCCGACCTCGTGCGTCAGGACTGGGCGGGTCGGATCGGAGACGTCGTACGAGGACAGTATGGTGCTCTCCTCCGCCGGCGGCGCCTGCATGGCATTCATGACATAGGACGTCTGGTGAGAGCGGACCACGATCAGCGTGCCGCCCTCCAGGTACAGCGCCCCGATGTACCATCCGCCCTCCGGGGAGATCGTCGAGACGTTTTGCAGCCCATCGGCGCCGGCCCGGACGATGTGGACCGCCAGGCCGTCGGAGATGTAGATGTGCTGGCCGTCGGTCTTGACCATGTCCCCCTCGTCCACCCCGGCCACCTGGACGTTCGTTCCGGAGCGGTCGGCCGCATCTCCCATGGCCGCGATCTCGCGCCCCCCCGGGCCATCGAGGAATGAGACGGGGCGGTGGGAGCCCAGGAAAGAGAGCATCTCGGCCTCCGATGCGAAGGGGCGGAGCTCGCTGGACGCGCCGTCATCGATCAGCAGGGAGGCCGTCCCGCCCATGACCAGGGCGAGGGCGGTGAGCACGGCGACCGTGGCCGCGAAGGGATGCTTCATCGACCACCATACGGAGCGGGGAGTACATCAATGCCCTTTCGCCGTTGACCTGGAGGTCAACGCCGGCCTCGCGGCCCTGGGCGGACGGGAGACGAAGCGGCTGCCCTTCACGAGGAAGCGCCACGGCCATTCGGCCCCCTGGCCCGCGTAGTCGATGCCAATGCGCTTCGACGTCACCACTTCCACCTCCTCGCCGGCGATGAAGAACAGCGGACCGCCCGTCACGTCGGAGCCGCTCATCTCCCGCGTGAGGCGGAACGCCATGCACAGCTTGGACGGCCCGTTGGCCAGCCTCGGGACGTTCCTCTCGACGGGCGCCATGCCCCTGGCCCGCGCCATCTCCTCCAGCCCCAGGCGAGGCTCCGCGGCCCTGATGAACACCCCCTGGGGATCGCCGTCCTGCCCGGTCACGACGTTGAAGCACAGGTACATGCCGTAGATCGGATAGATGTAGGCGTGGCCGGCGGGTCCCCACATGATCTCGTTCCTGGGGGTGCACCTCCCCCTATAGGCATGGGACGCGGGATCGTCCACTCCCCCGTAGGCCTCTGTTTCGACGACAACGCCGGAAAGGATGCCCTGGGGGGTGCGATGCACCAGCATGCTTCCCAGCAGATCGGGCGCCACCTGCAGGGCCGGCCGGGCGAAGAAGTCCCGCCCCAACGGTTCCATGATGGTCGATGGACACATGGGACTTGAAGTTTGAGTAAAAATGGGGAAGGGGTTTGGGGGGGTGATGCTCTGCTTCGCAAGGGTGGAGAGCGGGTTCC
>CALCQG010000107.1 GCA_937897575.1 uncultured Synergistales bacterium
GCTGTCGGGCATGGAGGGAGCCATGACGTCCCTCCCCGACGCCGACGATTTCATCGAGGAGGACGCCGTGCTCTACGTCCGGCGGACGCTCTCGAGAAGCGGGCGGAACAGGACGCTCCTTCAGGGGCGAAGCGTCCCCTTCTCCCAGTACGCCGAGGTCATGAACGACGGACTGCGCATCCAGAGCCAGTTCGCCCAGATGGAGCTCCTCGATCCGAAGCGGCAGCTCGATATCCTGGACTTCTGCGGCGGCGACTAGACCGAGCATCTGCTGAAAACCCTCGCCGAGACGTTCCGAGAGGCGCTGGAGTGCGAGAAGACCCTCAAAGCGACACAGGCGAAGGGGGACGATCTGAGACGCCGTTTTCAGGAGGGGGACGCGCTCCTCTCGGCGGCCGACGGCTTGCGGCTCGCCCCCGGATGCGACCTGGCCTGGGAGAAGGAGCGCGAGGACCTCGGCCGGACGATCGAGCGCACGAGGTCCATCCAGCAGCTTCTGCTCCGCTTCACGGGTGGTCTGTCGGGTGAGGGGATCCTGGACGCCGCCGAGCAATCGGGGGTCGCCATGCTCAGAGAGCTTCCCGAGACCGACGAGGCGCTGCAGAAGCTCTTCAACGACGGACTCGACGCCCTGCAGCGATTCGTCCGGGATGTGGAGCGGCGGACACCCGGGCTCCAGTCCCTGGAAGCCCTCGAGAAAGAGCATGACGCTCTGGAACGGCGAATCGGAATGCTCAGGCGCCTCAAGCGCGCCACGAACTCGTCCTCTCTGGAGGACCTCATGGCCTGGTGCGACGAGGCCCGGCACGCTTCGGAGTGGCTCAGGGAGGAGGAGCGACACTCCGCCGAACTCACCGAACGGGGGAGGGCCCTCCGGAAGGAGGCGAGCCGCCTCGCCATGGAGCTCAGGGCAAACCGGACGGACTTGGCCTCCGCCCTCGAGAAGCGCGTGAACAGCCACCTCAAGGACCTGGCCATGGAGGACAGCCTCTTCCGCGTCCGGCTCTCGCCCCTCGACAGAATCAGGAGCTTCGGGGCGGACGACGTCCTCTTCACCCTCTCCGTGGGCGGTCGGGAGGAGACGCCCGTGAACAGGACCGCCTCGGGCGGAGAGCTGAGCCGTCTGCTCCTCGCCATCCAGCTCGCCCTTCCCGACGCCCTGCTGCCGCCCGTCCTCGTGTTCGACGAGGTGGAGGCCGGCCTCGGCGGTATGGCGGCCGTCCTCGCGGGGTACAAACTCCTCGAGCTCTCGAGGCGATGTCAGGTGCTCCTCGTCACCCACGAGGCCACCATCGCCGCCCTGGCGCAACATCACTTCGCCGTTCGCAAGGAGGGGGAGCAGGTGACCGTCGAAGACCTCTCTCCGGACGACCGGGTGGAAGAGGTCGCCCGGATGCTCTCGGGCAACTCGACGCTCACCGAGGCCAGAGAACACGCCAGGAAGCTGCTCGAGACGTCCCCTCAACACCGCTGACACCGGCGGGACGCCTGTGCCCGCAGGGCTCATGCGGGTGACGGACGTTTGACTTTCTCCCCGGGAGCTCGTATAATGCTACGGTTTACTGTAT
>CALCQG010000108.1 GCA_937897575.1 uncultured Synergistales bacterium
GGATCATCTACGGGATCAAGTACCTCGCCGCTGGCATGGACAGAAAAAAAAGCGGGACGGCGAACGCATAGCGGGCGGGGGATTTTCAACCTGTCCGCGCAGTGTTTCACGGAGGAGGCAGTGACGGAATGAGCAGACATTACAGGATCACGGTCGACGGCACCACGTACAACGTTCAGGTGGAGGACATGGGAGGGGCGGCGCCGGTCCAGACTCCGGCAGCGGCTCCGGTTGCGGCACCAGCTCCGGTTGCAGCGCCTGCGCCTGCAGCGGCGGCAGCACCAGCCCCGGCCCCGGCGCCTGCAGAGGCACCTGCGCCGGCACCGATGCCTGCAGCGGCTCCGGCAGCTGGGGACACGCCCATCACGGCGCCCATGCCCGGGAAGGTGCTGAAGCTCCACGTGAACGTGGGGTCGCAGGTCAAGAACGGAGAGATGGTGCTCATACTTGAGGCCATGAAGATGGAAAACGAGATCTTCTCCACCGTGGACGGGACGGTGAAGGAGCTCCGGACCAAAGAGGGAGACAACGTCAACTCCGGGGACGTCTTCATGATCATCGGATAACGCGGATTTCACCGCACGGAAAAGCGTGCGGGTGCACGGCACGGAATGAACAAGAGGGGGGCCGACTGCCGATTCGCCACACATTCCACCAATCGGTCGGGCTGCCGGGAGCGACCGCTTCCGCAGCTCATTGAACAAAAGGAGGCCCTGAAGAAATATGAGTGTCTATACGCAGGCAATTGCCGAGCTCTTTGCGTCGTCCGGCTTCGCCGGGCTCACAATGGGGAACGTGGTCATGCTCCTCGTCGCGTTTGCCATGCTCTATCTCGCCATAGTGAGGGGATTCGAGCCGCTGCTCTTGGTCCCCATCGGGTTCGGATGCCTTCTCGTCAACCTGCCCCTGTCGGGGATCATGGACGAGGGGGGGTTCCTCCGGTACGTCTTCTATGGGACGGAGCACGAGATCTACCCGGTCATCATCTTCATGGGCATCGGGGCCCTCACGGACTTCGCGCCGCTGATCGCCAACCCCATCACCTTCCTGCTCGGCGCCGCGGCCCAGTTCGGCGTCTTTCTGGCGCTCTTCGGCGCCATGGCCATGGGTTTCTCGGTCCGTGAGGCGGCATCCATCGCCATCATCGGCGGTGCGGACGGTCCCACGGCCATCTACCTGACGATGAAGCTGGCGCCGCAGATTCTTGGGGCCATCGCCGTGGCGGCGTACAGCTACATGTCCCTGGTGCCCCTGATTCAGCCGCCGGTGATCAGGCTGCTCACCACCAAGGAGGACCGGGCCATCCGCATGGATACCCTCCGCCCTGTAAGCTGGACGGAGAAGATCCTCTTCCCCATCGTCGTGACGGTGGTGGCGGGTTTGATCCTTCCCATGTCGGTACCTCTGATCGGCGTGCTGATGTTCGGGAACCTGCTTCGGGAGAGCGGCGTGACAGAGCGTCTGAGCCTTGCGGCGCAAAACGAGATACTGAACACGACGACGATCTTTCTGGGGCTCTCTGTGGGCGCGACCATGAGCGCCGACAAGTTCCTGACGGTAGCGACGATCAAGATCATCTTTCTGGGGCTTGTGGCCTTCATCTTCAGCACGGCGGGCGGCGTTCTGTTCGGCCAGCTGATGAAGAAGTGGAGCGGCGGCAAGATCAACCCGATGATCGGGTCGGCCGGGGTGTCGGCCGTACCGATGGCGGCGCGGGTGGTCCAGAGGGTGTGCCAGGAGGAGAACCCCGGGAACTTCCTTCTGATGCACGCCATGGGTCCGAACGTTGCCGGAGTCATCGGGACGGCTGTGGCGGCGGGGGTCATGCTCACACTCCTCAACTAAGCGAGGGGGCATTTCTCCCCCGGAAAAAATATACGGAGGGACTTCGATGCGCGAGATCCATGTGTCGGTGATCCGGGACGAGGTGAAGCGGCTCTTCCTCGAGGCCGCGTATGTTCTGCCCTCCGACGTGAAGGAGGGGCTGATCCAGGGCGCTCGGGACGAGGCCTCGGATCTGGCCCGCTCCGTCTTGAGGACCATCGCGGAGAACAGCACCGTCGCTGCCGAGGGCGCTTTTCCCCTCTGTCAGGACTGCGGCATGGCCGTGGTGTTCCTCGACATCGGGCAGGATGTCCGCCTCGCGGGCGGTGACCTCACCAGCGCGGTGGACGAGGGCGTTCGGAGGGCCTACAAAGAGGGCTACCTCCGCAACTCCGTGGTGTCGGACCCCGTCTTCGAACGGAGGAATACGGGGGACAACACGCCGGCCGTGCTCCACGTCCGCATTGTCCCCGGGGAGAGGGTGCACATCACCGCAGCCCCCAAGGGCTTCGGAAGCGAGAACATGAGCGCCGTCGCCATGCTCTCCCCCGCGTCGGGGAGGGAGGGCGTGATCGATTTCGTCGTGGAGACCGTTCGCCTCGCCGGGCCTAACGCTTGTCCGCCGGTGGTCGTGGGCGTCGGTGTGGGAAGCGACTTTGAGGGCGTTGCGGCCCTTGCCAAGCGAGCGTTGCTCCGCCCTCTGGGCGAGCCGAACCTTGACGAACGCTATGCCGACCTGGAGCGGGAGATACTTCGTCGCATCAACGCCCTGGGCATCGGGGCGGCGGGGTACGGCGGGACCGTCACGGCGCTGTCGGTTCACGCGGAGTGGGCGCCGACCCATATCGCCGGACTGCCCGTGGCGGCGAACATCTGCTGTCATGCCAACCGGCATGTCAGCGCCACAGTATAGGGGGGATGGCCATGGACTCCTGCGGACGGATCAGCGCGCCCTTTTCGGGCGCGGAAGCCTCCCTGCTTCGGGCGGGGGACCGGGTGCTCCTCTCGGGGGTCGTCTACACCGCCAGGGACGCGGCTCACAAACGAATGGTCGAGGCTCTGAGGGAGGGACAACCTCTCGCCGTGGACCTTCGGGGCGCGGTGCTCTTCTACGCGGGACCGTCGCCGGCGCGCCCCGGAAACCTCGTGGGGTCCGTCGGCCCCACGACAAGCTACCGGATGGACCCCTACACGCCGGAGCTGCTCGACGCCGGCCTGAAGGGGATGATCGGGAAGGGGGAGCGCTCCGACGCCGTCGTGACGAGCATGATAAAAAACGGCGCCGTCTATTTCGGCGCCGCCGGGGGTATCGCCGCCCTGCTCGCCCGGACGGTCACGTCGTCGAAGGTTCTGGACTACGAAGACCTTGGCCCCGAGGCGCTGCGGGAGCTCGTTGTCCGGGACATGCCCCTGGTGGTGCTCATCGACGCGATGGGCAGGGATATGTACCGGGAGGGAACGGCACGGTATCGACGGGAGGGTTGATCGTCAGCGCGTCGAAGCGAGCGCTGCCCTCGTCCGCCGCTCGGCGTTGGTGAGGTGCCGGACGACGGCGGCCTCCGTGGCGTCGGGGTCGTGGGTCCGGAGCGCGGCGACGATCTGATGGTGTTCCGCCGTCACCTCCTGTCTGACATCCTCCCTGAAGGGGCCCTTTTCCGCAAAATAGCGTATCCTGTGGGCCTGGGTGCTGAGGTTGTCCAAGGAGTCGAGGAGAAGAGGATTCTTCGTGTGGCTCGCCAGGAGCGCATGGACGGCGATGTCGCTCTTCCTGTAGGCGGTGAAGTCGTTCGGGTTTCTGTCGAGGTCGTTCAGAATCTGCTCGAGGGCGTCGATCTCCCTCTCGGTGCATCCGGCGGCGGCGTCCCGGGCGACGGCGGCCTCGAGGATGCGCCGGAATTCCCAGACGTGGGCTGAGCTCTCCTCGCTGATCCTCGTCACCACGGCGCCCTTGTTCCGTTCGATGTCCACCAGACCGCTCCCCTCGAGGCGCAGCAGGGCCTCCCGGACGGGCGTGGTGCTGACGCCGAACTCGGCGGCCAGTTTGTCGATCTGGAGCGTTTCGCCGGGAAGATAGGTGTTGTTCACGATCAACTCCTTGATGGTCTCGAACACCTGATCGCCCAGAGAGTGAAAAATTCGGCTCACCATAGACCACAGCTCCCCTCGGTAGCATATTGTCTCTCGGAGAATAAAATTGTAGCACATTCATCGCTTTTTTTATACGAGGCCGCTCAACAGCGGCTCGTCAGGACATCGCACAGGGAGGGACGGGATGGACATTCGGGACTTTCTCCTCGAACGGTACTTTGCGAAGCACGAATTTTTCGCACGGGCCCTCTTGAGCCCGTCGGACTGCGAGGCCATGACGGTGCAGGATCTGATCGACGGGGCCGACGAGGAGGTCCGGGGGTTGTGGGACGGCCTCCGCCTCTCCTACACCGAGTCGAGGGGGCACCCGCTGCTTCTGGCCGAGATCGCCCGCCTGACGGGCCGGGCGCCGGAGGAGCTCGTGGTGCTCAACCCTGAAGAGGGCATCTTTCTGACACTGAACGCCCTGCTCGGGAGGGGAGACCACGTCGTGGTCCTGAGCCCGTGCTATCAGTCCCTCTATGAGATACCAAGGGCGATGGGGTGCGAGGTGACGCGCTGGTACCTCAAGCGGGAGGACGGGGTCTGGTCGCTGGACATGGACTTCCTCGAAGGAGCTTTGCAGAAGCGCACACGGGCCGTGATCGTCAACTTCCCCCACAACCCCACGGGCTTTCTCCCCACGGCGGAGGAGTTCGAGGGCGTGCTTCGCGTCACCTCGGAACGAGGCGTCATGCTCT
>CALCQG010000109.1 GCA_937897575.1 uncultured Synergistales bacterium
TGGGCGGCAGGGCGGGGATCCGGTCGCAGACCTGGGCGATCTCGAGAAGCTCTCTTTTCCGAGCCTCGTCCGTCTCCTCTTCGGCGGCCTTCCGGGCGGCTTCGGCATACCGCTCCGCCAGGCGCATGATGCCGTCGCTGGCAATGATCTGGGACTGATAGAAGTCTCGCTTCTCGATGTTCTCGAGCGAGTCGGCCTTCAGGGCGGCCAGACGCTCCTCGGCCTCGGCCCGGATCGCCCGGTACCCCTTCGGGAAGAGGATGTCCTGATAGTCCGGGGTGATCTCCCCCACGGCCTGACGCCACTTCGAATCGTTGTCGATGATCCCCGTGTCCACTCCGATCTTCGCCGTGTCGGCGGGAAGACGTTTCAGGAAGGCCTCCTCGAGGGACTGCCCCTTCCAGTAGGGCCACAGCTCCGAACGGGCGAAGGCCCGCTGTTCGTCGGTCATCCGGTAGGGGTCCTGGGGTCGGGAATCGAAGGTGTCCATCTCCCGGTCCACCCACATCCACGAGAACTCCGGCGTCAGGATGGCGGGACGGCGGAACTCCCCGCTCGCCCCCACGATGAGTTCGCCTGGGAAGATCACCGTGGGCAACCGGTCGCAGACCGCCGCGAAGGCCTTCGCCCTCCGTATGGGCATGGGTTCCCCCTCGGTCTCCTTGTGGGACTCCGTCCATATGGCGGCCCGAAGGCAGCTCACCGACGGTTCGCCGTTCACATACTCGAGACGCGCTCTCTCCGTCCGCTCCGTGATGCCCATGCGCAACCCCTCCCTGTCAGGAATTCTCCTCCGGATAAAAGATCACCATGGCCAGAACGCACCGTCCCTGGCCCGAATTGTGGTACGAATGGGGCCGGTCGGCCCGGTATTTCAGCGAGTCGCCCTGAAGGAGGCGCCGCTCCTCGGTGCCCGTCATGATGGTGGCCTCTCCGCCGAAGACGTGGACGTACTCCATGCTCCCCGGCGCGTGGGGCTCCGACGACGAGAAGGCTCCCTGGTCCATCTCCACGGACAGGAACTCGAACCGGCTCCTGCCGTCAAAGGGAAAGATCGGGAAGACGCGGAATCGGCCGTTGTCCCCCACCACGGGCGTCACATCCTCCAGGGAGAAGGCCTCCATGGACTCCTTCGGGGCGTCGGTGAGCTCCGTCAGGGAGATTCTGAGGCCGTTGGCGATCTTCCAGACCGTCTGGAGCGTGGGGCTCGACTCGCCCCGCTCGATCTGCCCGAGCATGCTCTTGCTGACCCCCGTGAGGGCCGCCAACCCGTCGAGGCTCAGCTTTCTGTCGGACCGTATCCGCTTCAGGTTCTCCGCCACTATCTTTTCGAGGTCGGCCACGACACCCTCTCCTAACGCATGTATTGTGCGATATAACGCACGATACACGTCATCCTCATTATTGTCAATACTTCTGGCGTTCGTTGTTTTTAGCCGAGGCACTCTCATTTCTATTTTTCCGGATCGCCTTCACGGAGAGGGCTGCCAGGAGGGCGCTTCCTCCGCGGTCGCAAAAAAACGAGTGGATGGATGATCTGCACTGCGTCAACCGCCAATGGACGTTTCGAGACAGCCCTCGCGCCAGTTTTTGTGCGAGCTTCCTGCGCTTTTGGTTCCCCGGCGCGATGGATATCATCCCTCGCGCCGGCAGCGAAACGCCGGAAGTGGAAGATCCGTGAGGTTTCTGTCGCATAAGCGACTATAATGGTATCGGCAGAGGAGGTATGACCATGGACTTCATCTCCATAGAAGCGGCGGCGGCGAAGTGGGGCGTGAGTCTCCGCGTTGCACAGCGCTACTGTGCGGACGGCAAAATAGCCGGGGCAAAAAAATACGGGCGGGCGTGGATGATCCCCGAGGAGGCCGGGCGACCGTCCGACGCCCGGAGAAAAACGGAGCGTGCGTGTGCAACCCCGCTGTACCATGGGCTGTTCCTCATGGAAGACCTCCGTCTGGACGGGCGGGCCGTGGATCAAATCGCCTCGGCACTGCCCGATGACGAGTATCGGCGCGAACTGTACGCAGAGCTCGCGCTTCTCCAGGGAAAGACGGACAAGGGGCTGGAGCACATCGCCCGGATGCCTGAGGGAAGCCCCTTCCGCCTGACGGCGCAGCACGGAAAAAACATTACGGCCATCAGAAAGGGCGACTATCACGGGCTGTGCCTCGGGATGACGGAGCTGGACAACCTTCGGGCGGAGTATGGAAGCTGTCCTTCTGTATCGGCCGCCATCGACCTCGCAGAGGCAACGATCTACGCCAGCGTGTATGCGACGGACCGCTGCCCCGAGTGGCTGAAAAAAGGCGATGTGACACGCTTTTCCCCCAGTGAAAGGCCGTACGCTCTCTATCTGTACGCCCTGTACCTCAACGCCACCGGCCAGCCATTGCGTATGCTCGGAGTGACGGAAACAGCTCTGGCTTTCTCATCGGGCCCCGGAAGCACGGTCTCGGAGATCTACCTTCGTATCATGGCCGCCAACGCCTGCGTCGAGATCGACAGAAGGGAGCAGGCCGAGGAGCTCATCGAAAGAGCCCTTGAAGACGCCGTCCCCTACGGCATTTTTTCCCCTTTCTCCGAGCAGCTCACCACCCTGCGCGGGGTGGTGGAGCCTATCGCGAGGCAGCGCTTCCCGTCGGTGTTGCGCTCCATCGTGCAGGGGTGGAAGGACGTGTTCAGCGGGTGGACGGAGATCCGGAACGGCATCGCCAATACCAGCATGACGAAGGCGCTCACCGCGAAGGAGTACCAGATCGCGCTGTACCTCTCGGACAGGATGAGCTACAAGGAGATAGCCAGCCGGATGAGGATGACCGTCGCTGCGACGAACTACGCGCTGCAGATGATCCGGGAAAAGCTCGGCGTGAAAAGAAGCCGCGATATCGCGCAGTTCGTCAACTGGAGTTTGGGAAACAGGCCCGGAACCTCATAAATTCTCCCGCAAATTCTCAGTTTTTTTCCGTGTGCCACAGCACTATACTCTATCTGAACGGGCAGAGTGTTTTTCATTGCAGTGAACGACGACACACCTCCCCAGGGCAGTGCGCCGGTTGAATAGTTTTGGAGTGGCGCGCCGGGGAGGGCTGTTCGTTTTCATGTCGTTCCGTGGCGATGGTTGTCAGGGTGCAGCGGACCGGTCGGCTGTCCGGGTACGGCACAGGAGTCAGTCCTGCACTGCGGAGCGCCGACCGAACGGAGTACTTTCGACAGGGAGCCTGATCGGGTATGGACGCTCGCAAGGGAAAAGACTGGACAATCGGCCTGCCGTACGTCGATAACGCACGGACAGTGTGCATAACCGTGGGCATAAACTTGGCTGTCGCCTTTCTCTTTTTCTTCGGTCGGCCGATCACGCTGAGATCCATCCTCCTCGACGCCTCCATCTGCGGTGTGATCACGTCCTTCATCGACGTCCCGACCGTGCTGTGGCGGATCAAGCGCCTTCGCCCCCTCGGACGCCTGCCGAAAAACATCCCCGAGAGCGCTCTGGCGATGCGGCTGCCGAGAAACCCACTGCTGCTCTCACTCCTTCTCGGCGTCCTCTTCGGCGCGGTGACGCCCCTCTTCAACTTTCTCATCATCAGGTTCTACGAGGTCAGCACCTTTTCCTTCACGGGGTTCGCCCTCTGGAGGATCCTCTACACCTGCTTCCTTTCGGCCAAGATCGTCGAGATCGCCGTATTCCGGTATGTGCAACCCGATTGCGCTTCGGAGACGAACGGAATCATGCAGCACGGCGACGATGCCGTCAAAGATCCGCTCCCTCGCGTCTCCACGTTCAAGCAGTGGTTCAACACCGTCACGGACGATTTCGGCTTCAACGTCCTCGTCGGTCTTCTCCTCGGAGGAACGCTCGTCCAGGATCACAACGTCATCATAGCGCCCGTCTACCGATCGGGAATAGCCATCTCCGCGCTTATCCTCGGCATCATCGTGACGACCCGCATGGTCTACCCCCTCGCGAAGACCATAAAGGAGGGACGGGACTCGGGACAACTCCCCACCGCCGTCGACGCGTGCCGATGGGTGGCGTGGCTCCCCCGACCGCCTGCGAAGTTCGCTCTCGCCCTTCTCCTTCCCGTCATAGTGTCGTCCATGGCGGTATTCCAGGCGGTTTTCTCCTTCTTCGGCTTCGAGGTGCTCGATTTCTTCCAATTCTTCTTCATCCGGACGCTGTTCGTCTCTCTTCTGTCCAAAGGAGTGGTCCGCCTGGCGCTGCTTCGCTATATGCAGTCCGAACAGCGACACGAACCGGCGATGACCGACAGGGAGGCCTGAACGATTACCTCGGTGAAAAAGGGATTCCATATTCGAACAACGACGGGGTGACGGAGGAAAAGCGAGTGCAGCTCCGTGTTCACGGCCGTATCCGAAAAAACCGTCGCCTCCCTCCCGGCCAGAGAAGCCGTCACACGGACGCGGCATTGCTCCAGCCGACCGGAGCGACAGGATGAAGAGTCGACTGCCCCGCGGCGAGGGGCGATCCACCTCCGGCGAGCGTCACAGAAAGGGAGTGATCCCATGTTCGAAAAACTGCAATCCGAGGGGAAGATCGGCCGGCTCTCCATCAAGAACCGAGCTGTCATGCCGGCCATGGGGGTCAATCTGGGGAAGCGGGAGGGCGGGGTGACGGACGACATCCTCGCCTTTTACGAAGCTCGGGCACGAGGTGGAGTGGGGCTCGTGATCACCGAGGTCACCCGTATAGCGGACGGCCCGGGCATAAGCGACCCGTTCCAGCTGGCGGCCTACAGGCTGTCGGACATAGCGGAACTGGAGCGGCTCGTGGACGCCGTGCACAAGTACGGGACCAGGATATTCATTCAGCTCCAGCATCCGGGCCGGGAGGCGTCCTTCGCCGTCTCGGGGGAACGACCCGTGGCGCCGTCCGCCGTGGCGAACCCCATGCATGGCGGCGACGCGCCGCGCGAGCTGAGCACGGAGGAGTGCGAGGATATGGTCCGGAAATTCGTCTTCGCCGCCCATGTCGCCTCTCTGTCGGGCGCGGACGGAGTGGAGCTCCACGGCGCACACGGATACCTGATCAACGAATTTATCTCCCCCGCCATGAACTTCCGGACGGACCGGTACGGGGGGTCCTTCGAAAACCGAATGCGCTTCGTGATTGAGATCATTGCAGGAATCAAAAAGAGCTGCGGGCCGAACTTCCCCATATCCGTTCGCATCAACGCCGAAGAGGCGCTCCCGGGAGGCGTCGACTTGGGCGAAGCCTGCAGGATAGCCGCGGAGCTCGAGAAGGTCGGCGCGGACGCGATCAACGTCAGCTGCTACTCCGCCGGCTGCATCGAGCCGGGGACCTATGAGCAGGGGTGGAAGAAATACATGGCCGAGGCCGTCAAAAAGGCCGTCGCCATTCCCGTCATCGCGGTGTGCAATATCAAGGAGCCTGAGGCGGCCGAGGTACTGCTGGAGGAAGGCGCATGCGATTTCGTGGGCATAGGGCGCGCCCTGCTCGCCGATCCGGACTGGTGCTTCAAGGTCTTCTCCGGCAATAAGGACGAAGTCCGCCGATGCATCGGTTGCCTTGGATGCTTCGGCGAGATCGTCAAGCTCCGGCGGGTCAAGTGCGCCGTCAACCCCAGCACCGGGCGGGAACGGGAATACGCCGTCCCTCGCAGGAACGGTGCAGGGCGAGTGGTGGCCATAGTAGGCGGCGGCCCTGCCGGAATCGAGGCGGCCCTGACGCTGAAGTCCCGCGATTTTTCTCCCATTCTCTTCGACGACGGAGTGCGCCTCGGAGGGACGCTCAATACGGCGGATAAGGGGTACGGCAAGGAGAAGATCGTCCGATACGTGGACGGCCTGGCTGCCCAGGTCGAAAGGGCGGGGATCGACGTTCGGCTTGGCGAAAAAGTTACGCCGGAGACGGTTCGCGCCGTGAGCCCGTGCGGTGTGTTCGTCGCATGTGGCGCGGAACCCGTGATCCCGCCGATTCCTGGAATAGAGGGGGCAAACGTCTGTACGGCCGAGGAGGTGCTCCTCGGCAAAAAGAAGCCCACAGGAAGAGTCACCGTGGTGGGCTCGGGCATGACGGGCCTCGAGACCGCCGAAACTCTGGCCATGAACGGATGTTCCGTCACGATCGTCGAGATGGTCGACGAGCTCGGGCCCGGCATATACCCGGGGGTCGTGCAGGATGTGATGGAGCGGATCATGGCCCATAATCCGACGATTCTCAACGGGCACAGGCTGGAACGGGTCACGCCGGAGGCGGTGGAGCTGACGAGGAGGTCGGACGGAGAAAGGGTGTTCGTGAGGACCGACCATGTGGTGCTGGCTTTGGGAGTGTCCCCCAGAAAGGACGTGGTGGCCGGATTCAAGGCCGTTTTCAAGAACGTTCTCGTCGTGGGCGATGCGCAAAAAGGGGGTCGTATTCTGGAGGCGACGCAGGACGCTCGCGGGAAGGCCTTCACCTTCGAACCGGAAAGGGAAGGCTGTACCTGGGGCGATTGCCGCAATGAAGGGAGCTGACGATATGCACAAAGGATATGTGATGCCAAGGAACGATATCGATGATTTCATGAAGGATGGCGCCATGAAGGACCAATACGGCATTCAGTTTTTTGCGGCGACCGATCCAAAGAAGGCCCGGGAACTGCTTCCTCCGCCGCTTGACCTCGTCGATCCCGAACGGCCTCTGGCCTATGGGTATATAGTGAACATACGACAGCCCACCTTCGCCCCTTGGTACATGGAGGGCGGATGGGGGCTCATAGCGCGACACGAGCAGTACGTGGGCGTGTACTTTATCGGCCTTATGCTGAGCGGTCCGGGCGCACTGATGGGGGCGTTCTCGGGACGGGAAACGGCGGGGCTGCCAAAGAAACTCTGCGAACGCATCGTGGTCGAGCGCACCGGTGACGAGGGGCACTGTTTCATCGAACGGGGCGGGGTCCGATTGCTGGACGTACGAACGAAGATCGGGGCGTACAACGACCCCTCCTTCCACACGGAGCAGGAGGGCTGCTCTCCGGACAGCCCTGTCGACACCGATGGCGCCTGCCTGCTCCACAAGTACTCCGTGGACGGTTTCTCGGGGTTTACGAGCATATCCCTGCTGAACTACGACAGCCCGACCCGTTTTTACTCATGGGAAGCCGCTTCTGCGGAGATCACCGTCGGTTCCTCCAACGACGACCGCTGGGGTGAACTCCCCGCCCGGGACGTCGTAGGGGCGGGATGGATGGTGAGCGACAACTGGGTTCGCGGGCTCTCGCACATCCACGAATATCCGCGCGAGGAGATCGCGTCCATCATGGGCTATCTGCTACCCGGCCGCTTCGACCGCTCCGTCTTCGAGCGGAACCACCAGCGATATGAATGACGATACGGAATCTCTACACGAGAGGGAGGGTGTTTTCATGAAATTGGACGGAGACGATATTCGAGACAAGAACGCGATCGTGGTCGGCGCCTCGGAAAAAGGGCTCGCGAGAGCCGAAGAACTTCTGTCGTCGGGCATCGGGCGGCTTGTGCTCGCCGACGGCGAAACCCAGAGGCTGTTCGAGGGGAGGGAGCGCCTGAGCGGGACGTACGGCGACAGGGTTCAATACCTGATCGGCAGGACGAGCTCGAAGGAGCACTGGATCTCCCTCGTGGTGGAAGCCCTCCCTTCTCTCGACGGCCGCATCGACCTGATCTTCAACGAGACCGGCGACTCGACGCCTGAAGAACCCACGGCCCTCGACGAATCCTATTACACGGGCAAGACCGCCGTCGTCACCGGCGCCGCGTCGGGCATAGGGCTCGCCATCGTCGAGGAGCTGCTCTCCTTCGGCGCCGAGAAGGTGGTCTTGGCGGACTTCAACGCCGAGAACCTCGAGAAGAACGCGCAACGCCTCTCCGAGCGGTACCCTGGGAAGGTCAAGGGCGTGCTGTGCAACGTGACCGTCGAGCGGGAAATGGCGGACATGATCGACGCTGCGGCGGCCTTCTTCGGTGGCCGTCTCGATCTCCTCGTCAACAACGCGGGGGCGGCGATGCAGGGGCTGTTCACCGCCCCATCGACCCCGTTGCCCTTCGATGAAAATAACCCTCATACGCCCCGACTTCAGAGCAACGAGGACTGGAAAAAGGCCTTCGACCTGAACTTTTACGGCGCCCTGTACGGGTGCCGCTCGGCCATCCCCATCATGCAGCGGCAGGGCGGCGGGCAGATCGTGAACGTCATCTCCGGCATGGCCTTCTACCCCATGGCCTACCAGAGCATGTACGCCGCGACGAAGGCGGCGCTCAACGCCCTCACTCTGACACTCCGAACGGAGTACTGGGACGACGGGATACGAATCTCCTCGGCCACGCCGGGAACGACAGCCACGGGCATCTGGAAGGGGCTGAAGGCGCCCGGGGGCGCCCAGACGCCGCAGCAGTCCGCACGGCGAATTCTCGCTGGGGCATGCCATAACCGCCGCCTCATCTTCGGCGACGACGCCGACGTCATGGGCTCGAGAAACTGTTTTCACGTGGACTACGAGGATTTCTTGGACGCCTATCTGCTTGAGGTGGCGCGCAAACGCAGGGCAGGCACCCTGGCCATATAGACAGGAGACGATCCGTCCCGGGAGAGAGACGAAGGCGCCTCCGGCCAATGACCGGAGGCGCCGCTCTCTCCGCTTCGGAACTCGTTTCTTACTTCTCGCAGGCGATGGCCTTGTAGATCACGGCGCCGAGGATTGCGCCGAGGATGGGGGCCACCCAGAAGAGCCAGAGCTCCGATATGGCCCAGCCTCCCTGGAAGATGGCGACGCCCGTGCTCCGCGCCGGGTTCACCGACGTGTTCGTCACAGGGATGCTGATAAGGTGGATCAGCGTCAGCCCGAGGCCGATGGCGATGGGAGCGAAGCCTGCGGGAGCCCGTTTGTCCGTGGCGCCAAGGATGATGATGAGGAACATCATGGTCATGACCACTTCGCAGATAAAGCCGGCCATCATGGAGAACCCCGCCGGAGAGTGCTCGCCGTACCCGTTGGTGGCGAACCCCGCCGTCACATCGAAGCCGGCCTTCCCGCTGGCGATGAGGTAGAGCACTCCGCCCGCCGCCACGGCGCCGAGGACCTGGGAGACGATGTAGGGGACGAGGTCCTTCGTCGGGAACCGCCCGCCGGCCCACAGGCCGATGGAGACGGCCGGGTTCAGATGGCAGCCGGAGATATGCCCGATGGCGTACGCCATGGTGAGCACCGTCAGGCCGAACGCGAGGGAAACCCCAGCCCAGCCAATACCAACCTCGGGATGCCCCGCCGCGAGCACCGCGCTGCCGCACCCTCCAAGCACAAGCCAAAATGTACCGAAGAACTCCGCACCGTACCGATTCATTTGTCTTTCCCCTTTCAGGTCGTTTTTCTGCCACGACGCGGTGACACACAGCTCGCACCGGCAGCCATTCCTCTCGTCATAGAGATACTTTGTTCGTCGTGGTTTGTCAAGACGCACACCGTTTTTACAAACACGATTTTTCGGAAAACCGCGGGGCCGACGACGACCTT
>CALCQG010000110.1 GCA_937897575.1 uncultured Synergistales bacterium
CGAGAATACCTTCCCGTTTCCCGAAGACGCGCGACAGGCCGTCGGGACGGACAGGAGGCACTTCCCCTCGACCGGTGCCCCACGACGGCTCCGTCGAGCTCAGGCACGATCGACTCTCCTGAGGCTGTGGCCTTGTGCGCTCTGGAATACCCCGAGCCGTCGGCGGCGCGGAGGAGCAAAACGGTCAGAGACGCCTTCGCGCGGGAGACAAACGGACTATGGGGAGGGGCGATTTTTCGGGCGATGGCGCTTCGCGTTTTTCCGGACACAAATTCCGGTTCGTCGCTCTCGCCTCTTGGGCCGAAGTAATGGAGCTTCGCGCTTTTTCGGACACTCTGCCTCGACGAGGAGCTGGGTCGCGTTTTGGCAAGGAGGTGCGCGTCAACTGTCTTTCGCCCACAGTACAGGACAAGGGACAGGACGGGGTCCGGAGCTACGGAACGGTGGGGTCGGAAAGGGATAGCCTCAGGCGCTCCATCGCTTCTCGAATCTGCCCCCGTCGGGGGCGTGACAGCTTCTTATCACCCATAAGGAGGTCGGATCTATGGAAAAATGGAAGGACAAACTGACGGATCAGCTGTGCCAGGCCTTTCTCTCCCTGAAAAACACCGAGGAGACCTACTCGTTCCTCTCGGACGTGGCCACCATCGGCGAGATACGGGCCTTGGCCCAGCGGCTCGAGGTTGCCCGGCTGCTGAGCGAGGGGTTCACCTACCCCCAGATCGCGCAGCAGACGGGGGCGAGCACGGCGACCATCAGCCGCGTCAAGAAGTTCCTCGAATACGGCGCCGATGGCTACAAGCTGATCCTCGACCGACTGAAAGACGCCTAGAAAGAAAGGAAATTCACCGGAGCGAGCGTCTCCTTTTCAGGAGTCCGCTCGCTCCTTTGCGTAGAAGGGGCAGAGCGGGGCCACGGGACAGCGCTGACACTGGGGTTTTCTGGCTCCGCACAGGCCGCGCCCGTGCTCTATGATGTTCACGTGCCCCCCGAGGTATCGTTCAGGGGCGACCCACGCTTCCATCACGGGCTCTATTTTGTCGGGGGGCAGGGATGCGTCCACCCACTCCATCCGACGGCAGAACCGGGCGATGTGGGTGTCCACGGGGAAGGCCGGTTTGTCCAGGTCGAAGAGCAGGACGCAGGCGATCGTCTTCGCTCCGATGCCCGGGAGGGACGACAGGTATTCCCGGACCGCAGCGTCGTCCATGGTTTTGAGCGCCTTCAGCGAGTAGGAGCCGAAGGTCTCCCTCACGTTCGCCAGAATGGCGAGCATCCGCTCCGACTTGGTCTTCGCCAGGCCGGCGACCCGGATCAGGTCCTCGATCTCGCCCTGAGTCGCCCCGGCCACCTCGTCCCAGGTCGGAAACCGCTCCTTCAGCGTCGCAAACCCTCTGTCCCTGTTCCTGTCGTTGGTGTTCTGGGACAGAAGAGTCAGGAAAAGACCGTCCAGCGGCTCGTCGTGGCCGAGCTCAGGGCGGTTTCGCTCATTGCCCCAGAGGGATTCGAGGATATCGAGGACGGCGTCCAGGTTCTCCGGCCGCTCTTCCGGCTTATTCCTCGTCATCGTTCGTACCTGGCCCCTTCTCCCGCGTTTTGGTCCCCAGGGCCTTCAGCCTGTTTCCCTCGCGGCACCACTTCTTCAGCCTCGCCTTGACCTTTTTATGGATGGTCTCGGCCGGAACGCCCGTCAGGCGCTCAATGCCCTCGTCCACCGTGGCCACGCTCCACAGGGAGAAGGTCCCCGCCCGAACGGCCTCGAGCACCTTCTCGTCGAGCATGAGGTGCTGGACGTTCTGATGCGGGATCAGGACGCCCTGTTCCCCCGTGAGGCCGCCTATCGTACAGTACTGGAAGAAGCCTTCGACCTTCTCGTTGACGCCCCCGATGGGCTGGATGTTGCCGAACTGGTCCACGGACCCCGTCACGGCGATCCCCTGCCGGATGGGGACGTCCGCGAGGGCCGAGAGGAGGCAATAGAGCTCCGTGGACGACGCGCTGTCGCCCTCGAGGCCGCCGTACATCTGCTCGAAGGTTATCCTGGCGGACAGGGAGAGAGGCATGTCCTGGGCGTACATCCTGCCGAGGTAGCTCGTCAGGATGAGGAGCCCCTTGTTGTGGATGGGGCCCGTCATCTTGACCTCCCGTTCGATGTTGACGACGCCTTCGTTCCCCATGTACACGTTTGCAGTGATCCTGGAGGGGTGTCCGAATCGGTAGTCCATGAGATCCACGACGGAGAGGCCGTTCACCTGACCGATCCTCTCCCCCGCCGTCTCGATACGGATCACGCCGTCCTCGAAGGCCTGCGCGATCTTCTCCTGAACAAGGTTGGACCGGAATCGTTTCTCCTCTATGGCCTTCCGGACATGGTGCCTCTTGACGAGGGATTCTCCGTCCGCCCGGGCCCATGCCGTGGCCTCCACGACGATCTCGCTGATTCTGTTGAACTCCGTCGAAAGCCTGTCCTGCCCCTCGGCGAGGCGGCTTGCCCAGTCGATGACCTCGGCCACACCCGACGCGTTGAAGGGGAGCCCCTTCTCCTTCTCGATGCAGGTCGCGATGAACCGGGCCATCTGGCGCTCCGTCTCGGGCGTCCGCTTCATCTCCGTGTCGAAGTCCGCCTTGATCTTGAACACCTTCAGAAACTCCGGATCGTAGTACTGAAGCAGGGCGTGCAGATACGGGGTCCCCACCATGACGACCTTCATGTCGATGGGGATGGGTTGAGGCCTGAGAGAGGAGACGGGGACGGCGCCGTACTGTTCGCCGAGGTTCTCGATGGCCGCCTCGCCGGTTCGAAGGACGCGTTTCAGGGCCTCCCAGGACATGAAGTTCAGAAGGACCTTCTCCGCATCGAGGACGAGGTAGCCGCCGTTGGCCTTCTGAAACGCGCCGGCGATGATCTTCTTGAAGTCCGTGTAGAGGTACCCCTGCCGGCTCTCGTACTCGACCTTCCCAGAGAGGTTGTAGTACGTGGGGTTGGTCTCCCAGACGACGGGCGCCCCGTCCTCGGGGTCGTTGCAGACGAACACGTTGACGGAGTAGCGGGAGAAGTCGACCTCCGCGTTCTCGTCCTTCACCGCGGCGATGAAGATGCCGAAGTTCTCGATGATGTCCTCCGTGAGGGCCTCAATCCATGCCGTGAGGGTCTCCGTCGTCCCGAAGGTCTCCCGGATTTCCTGAAGGTGCGGTGTTATGGCGCTGCGGCAGATCTCCGCCTCGAGTTTGGCGATCTGATCCTTCAGCTCCTTCTCGAGGTCCCGGATCTTCCGCAGGGTGTCCAGGGTCTTCTGGGAGACCTGTTCGGACTTCTTCTGCCAGGCTTTCTGTTCCTCCTCGGCGAGGGCTTCGAACTCCTCCTGCTGAATCTCCCGCCGGGTCTCGGTCCCGTCCTCGCCCTTCTCCACGGTCAAAGGGATGTTCACGAATCCCTGAGGCGTCCGCTTCAGCGAGAACCCATTGTCGGCAGCCCAGGTCTTCACCGCCTCCATGAGCGTGTTGACCTTCTCCTGGAACTCCTTGACGAGCTGGGTCTTTCTGTCCTCGTACTGGCTCTGCTCGAAGGCCTTGCTTATGGCCTGCTTCAGCTCCTCGATCAGTTCGTCGAAGGCGACCCCCATGGCCTTGCCGCGCCCGGCGGGCAGGTTGATGGCAAGGGGCTGTCCCGGGTCGGAGAAGTTGAAGACGTACACCCAGTCGTCGGGCGCCGGCCGGCTCTTTCCCGCCTCACGGAGCCGCTTCAGCGAGTAGGAGGTCTTGCCCGTCCCCGGGTTGCCGAGGACGAAGATGTTGTACCCCTTGCTGTTCACCTCGAGCCCGAAGGAGACGGCGGCGACGGCCCGCTCCTGGCCTATGAGCTGGGTGAGGGAAGGGAGCTCCTTGGTGCTGGAGAACCCGAGGGATCGGACGTTCGTTTTCTTTCGGAGCTTGCCGATGGGCAGCTTCCTTCCTGCAGGGCTTTTGGCCATGGGATACCTCCTGAGATGGTCGAGATAATGCGGTGCCGGGCTGTCCGGATATCAGCAGTCGACGCCCTTTCTGGCGAGCAGGCCCTTGCCGTAGGGGTGGCGCACCTCCCGCATGTCCGTGATAAGGTCGGCCAAGCGAAGAATCTCGTCCGGCGGGTTACGCCCCGTCAGAACGACTTCGGTGCCGACGGCCTTTCCCTCGAGGATGGCCACCACATCCTTTGGAGCGATCAATCCGAAAGAGAGGGCGACGTTGATCTCGTCCAGCACCACAAGATCATACCACCCCGAGCGAAGAAATTCCCGCGCGGCGTCCATTCCTCGTGTCGCTTCGTCAAAGTCCGCTGTCGTCAGGGTCTCGGGGCGGAGATAGTCCGGTCGCCCGGTCTGGACGACGGTCACGCCGGGCAGAAGGGCCAGGGTTTCGATCTCGCTGTAGGGCCACCCCTTCATGAACTGGACGACGGCGGACTTTCCCCCCGCTCCCGTCATCCGCAGGACGAGGCCGAGAGCGCTTGTCGTCTTCCCCTTTCCGTCGCCCATGTACACGTGAACGAGCCCCTTTTCCAGCACCCGCGCCATGTCGTCGCTCCTTTCCCTAGGCATGTCCCGGTTCATGCATTACAATGCAATCAGAATGGAGGTTTGTCAATGCTTTTTCGTACCCAGTTGCTCGTCTCCGGCGTCGTCCAGGGGGTGGGGTTCCGTCCCTTCTGTGCCCGCCTCGCGGAATCCCTGGGGCTTTCGGGGTCGGTGCGCAACACGTCCGGCGGCGTCGAGATCATCCTGGAAGGGACGGATGAGCGCACTGAGGAGTATGTGGCCCGCCTGGACAGGG
>CALCQG010000111.1 GCA_937897575.1 uncultured Synergistales bacterium
AGCATCGTGGCCATCCTCTTCTTCCTGTTCTTCTTCGTCGGCGTCGCCTACGGGCATGGGGCCGCCACGAGCAAGAAGCTGGACGACATCCCCAAGCACATGCAGAAGGGGCTTGTGGGCGGTCTGAGCTTCATGGTGGTGGTCCTTCCGGCCTCCATGTTCGTGCAGCTCTTCAACGCGAGCAAGCTCACGACGATCCTCTCGGTGAACGGGGCCCACTGGCTGGAGCGCATGAACCTCGGCGGAATCCCGCTGCTCGTCATGTTCATCCTGCTGTGCACCGTCATCAACCTCTTCATCATGAGCGGCTCGGCCAAGTGGCTCATCCTGGCGCCCATCTTCGTCCCCATGTTCTCCATGGTGGGCTTCTCCCCGGCGCTGACCCAGATGGCCTACCGGGTCGGGGACTCGGCGACGAACCCGATCTCGCCGCTCTCCTACTATATCCCCGTGGTCATCGGCCTGCTGGAGCAGTACAACCCCAACCCCGAGAAGCGCGTCGGCATAGGGACGGTGCTCTCCCAGCAGATGCCCTACGCCCTGGCCTACCTCGTGTCCTTCACGGTCATGCTCATCGTGTGGTACCTGCTCAATATCCCCCTCGGCCCCGGCACCATGGCGAGGCTGTAGGAGCGTACAGCAGTTAAGAGCGATCGCCGGACTCGTTCCGGCGATCGCTCTTTCTGAGGCTCGGCGGGTTCCCGTCTGGACCGCTGTCCCGGAGCCGCGACGCTTCATCCGCGGCGGGGCGGTGAACCCCTCGTTCGTTGTGTTGGTGGTGCGGCAGCACGGACGGAACGGACCACACGGGCCGTAGGTCTCGGGGTATCCATGAATCAGCGGACCGCTCTTCAGGCTCTGCTTCCGAGGGGCTACCGTCCCTTCTTTGGACGGGCGCCGGAGAGCTCCGCGAAGGCCGCTCCGCCGAGGATCAGCGAGGCCCCGAGGATCTGCAGGGCGGTCATGCGCTCCCCGAGGAAGACCATGGAGAAGAGGACGGCGGACAGAGGCTCCAGATAGCCGCAGATGGCCACAGTCCGGACGGGCAGGTTCCCGATGGACGAGAAGTAGAAGTAGCAGCCGAGCCCCGTGTTGATGATGCCGAGCACCAGAATGGCCGGCCAGTCGCCGGACTTTACGGGGATGACGAGCCCCTGTTTGACGCCGACGAAGATCCCCACGGTCAGGGAGGCGAAGAGGAGCTGCCACATGGCGTTCTCGAGGCCGGAGGAGAGCCTGGCCTTCTTGTTGAAGATCACCATGAAGGCGTACAGGACGGCGGACATGATGCCGCAGGACACCCCCCAGACATCCATCGTGCCCGACAATGCGGCCCGCCCGTTCACGAGGACCATGCCCAGAAGCACCGCAAGAAAACCGGCCTTGTGCGACCCCGTGAGCTCCTCGTGGAACAGGAGGGGCGAGAGGGCCATGACGATGACGGGCCCGCAGTAGTACGCCAGGGACGCGATCCCGACGCCCAGCCTTTGGTACGCCTCGTAGAGGAACATCCAGCTGGCCCCCATGGCGATTCCGGAGATCAGCAACCAGAGGAGCGCCCTCCTGTCCTCGAAGAGGCGAACCTTCCGCCGGGTCAGGAAGAAGGCGGCAATGAGCAGCAGGCTGCCCAGGACCGTCCGCAGCAGGACGATCTCGGAGCTGTCCAGAGCGATGCGGCTCGCGACGATGCCGTTCATGCCGAAGACGATCAGTGCCGTGACATATTTGAGATAGGACCGCCCGACGCCCATATCCGACCTCCCGTTGTGTTTCCCCTGGCGACACAGTATCATGATTTCATGGATAAAAAAATCAAATGTTTGTCATAGAGAGCATGACAAAAAACGATGGAACGGAGACCCATGACGTGAAGATCCGGAAACTCGCCGCCCTGGTCAAGGCCGTTGAGCAGGGCAGCTTCACGAAGGCCGCCGCGGCTCTGAACTACACCCAGTCGGGAATCAGCCGCATGATCGCCGACGTCGAGGCCGAGTGGGGCGTCGTCCTGCTTGAACGGGGGAGGTCCGGGGTGACGCTCACGTCCGATGGCCTGAAGCTCTTTCCGCAGATTCAACGGGTCTGCAACGAGCGGGAGCTGCTCATTGCCCAGGTGGACGATCTGCGGGGCTGCCAGTCCGGCCTGATCCGGATAGGCGCCTTCTCCAGCGTGGCGACGCACTGGCTGCCCGACATGGTCAGGGCGTTCCGGGAGACCCATTCAAAGGTTGACTTCGAGATTCTGCTGGGCGACTACAGCGAGATCGAGTCGTGGATTCACGAGGGGCGGGTGGACTTCGGCTTCCTCCGGCTGCCCACGGACATGCCCTTCGAGACCGTGTCCCTGGAGGAGCGGGACAGGCTGCTCGTCATCCTGCCGGAGGGCCACCCCCTTGCCGGCTGCGACGCCTTCCCGATGAAAGCGCTGGAGGAGGAGCCCTTCATGCTGCTCGAGAAGGGCGGAAAGGCCGAGATATCGGCCGTCTTCGAGCGCAACGGCCTGACGCCCAGGGTCTTCTTCACCACCTGGGACGACTACGCCATCATGGCCATGGTGGAGAAGGGGCTGGGCATCAGCATCCTGCCCGAACTGATCCTGCAGCGCGTCCCCTATCGCATCGTGGCGAAGGAGCTGGAAAAACCGGCGTACCGGAATATCGGCATCGCCATGCGGAGCCGACGGCACCTGCCCTCGGCGGCGAAGCGCTTTCTCGGCTATCTTCCGCAGGGGAGGAGAATTGCTGCGGACCTCCCGCCGGACCGTCCGCAGCCGTGAAAGCCGGAGACGGTGCCGCCCCGGCCGAAGGGAGCGGTACCATGGAGAGGGGAGCGTGGACTATGGACGACGAGCGGTGCGTCCTTCGGTTCGGGGTCGGGAACATGGACTTCCGGCGGGTGACGGAGATGCTGGCCGGCGCCTTCTGGTGTCCGGGGATCTCCATCGGCGAGGTGGAGAAGGGCGCAGCGAACTCCGCCCTCGTGGTGGGGGCGTTCCTCGGCGACCTTCAGATCGGCTACGGGCGCTGCATCTCGGACAAGACCCGCTTCGCCTACATCCTCGACGTGTATGTGGACCCAAGGTACCAGAGGCGCGGCATCGGCCGGAGGATGGTGCGCAGCATGATGGCCCACCCCGACATGGCCGACGTGTACCAGTGGGCCCTGGTCACGAAGGACGCCCACGGCGTGTACCGGGAGCTGGGCTTCGCGCCGACGGCGCGCCCCGGCGACTGGATGGAGATACGAAACCCGCGGCCGCGGTGATCGGGACGGTGTCCCGGTCGACTAAAAGGGAGAAACAGAGAAAGGAGCGATACATATGAAAGTCCTCTTATTGAACGGGAGCTCCAGGGAAAAGGGGTGCACCGCCTTCGCCCTGGGCGAGGTGGCGAAAGCCCTGAACCAGGGCGGTATCGAAACGGAGACGGTCTTCATAGGGAACGATCCCATCCGGGACTGCACCGCCTGCGGGACGTGCCGGAGACTCGGCAACACCGCCTGCGTCTTCGACGACGACATGATCAACCCACTGATCCGGAAGGCCGAGGGGTGCGACGGGTTCGTCTTCGGCACCCCCGTGTACTACTCCCACCCGAGCGGCCGCATCCTGTCCGTGCTGAACCGGCTCTTCTTCGCCGGGTCGGCGGCCTTCCGAAGAAAGCCGGGGGCGGCGATCGCCTCGGCCAGACGAGGCGGCAACGTGGCCGCCGTCGACGTGCTGAACAAGTACTTCACCATCTGCGAGATGCCCGTGGTCTCGTCCAGCTACTGGAACATCGTCTACGGCGCGGCCCCCGAGGATGTCCTGCAGGACAAGGAGGGCCTCCAGACCATGCGGAACCTCGGGCGGAACATGGCGTGGCTCCTCTCCTGCATCGAAGAGGGCAAGAGGGCCGGCGTCCGGCAACCCAAGAACGAGTACGACGCCAGGACGAACGTCATCCGGTGAGCGGTGTGGAGGCCTGGCCGACGCCGCCGCGTAGGGTACCAGACAACCCGGGGCCGCCCCCGGTGACGTGCCCCGGAGCGTGCGGACGTCGGCGCGGCCGGTTGTCCTGTGAACGAAGGCCCGTGTCGGGGCGAGGAGGTGCGCTGTGCTCGGCGAACCGGACCTGGGGTGGACGAAGGTCACAGTCGGAACCTTCGAAGGGTATGCCAGTT
>CALCQG010000112.1 GCA_937897575.1 uncultured Synergistales bacterium
GTGTCGAGAAGGCGCGTCGCCTCGCCCTCGGTGATGAAGACGGGGACGGACAGGACGGACTCCGCCGGAGCCCGCTCCGCGCGCGTCGTCTCGGCCGGAGGAGCCTCGATGGAGAGGGTTGCGGGCTGTCCGATGACCCTCTGAACCATGAACAGGGAGGAGCCGAGAAGAAGAGCCGCTACTGCCCCCAGACGTTTTTTCCGCATTCCGTGACCTCGCTTCAGAGTATCTTCTGTCGCCATTATACCCGAGAAGGATTTGACAATGCCGCCGGGAGGGGTACAATACGGCAGAGAAGGGGAGTAGCTTGTGAGGCGAAGGTCATCAGCACGGTCGTGGACCTGGCTTTCGCCGTCGGACATCCGATGGAGCGAGACCTTCAGTGCAGATGATCTGTGCTGAAGGTCTCTTTTTTTGCAGGTCACATATTTTAGCGGGAGATCCCGCAGATGAGGAGAGGGAAAAATGGAGACGCTTTTTGTGGGGTTCGCATCGCTCACCATCAAACAGGCGATCATGATCGGCGTGGGGCTTACGCTGCTCTACCTGGCCATCGTGAAGGGGTACGAGCCGACGCTGCTGCTTCCCATGGGCTTCGGGACGCTGCTCGTCAACATCCCCCTTTCGTCGGCCCTGGACCACGTCATAAACGGGGAGGTTCAGCACGGTGCCCTGAGCATTCTGTTCAACGCGGGGATCGCCAACGAGATGTTCCCGCTGCTCATCTTCATCGCCATTGGGGCCATGATCGACTTCACCCCGCTCTTTCAGAACCCCATCTCCTTCCTCTTCGGCGTCGCGGCTCAGGCGGGCATCTTCCTCACCATGGGGTTGGCGCTGCTCATCGGCTTCGATCTCAAGGAGGCGGCCTCCATCGGCATCATCGGGGCGGCTGACGGACCCACATCCATCTACGTTGCGGCGAAATTCGCACCGAACCTGCTGGGGCCGATATCCGTGGCGGCCTACTCCTACATGGCCCTGGTCCCCGTCATCCAGCCGCCGGTGATCAAGCTGCTCACGACCAGGGAGGAGCGCCGCATCTCCATGCCCTACAAGGGCAAGGAGATATCGAAGCCGGTGAAGATACTCTTCCCCATAGCCGTCGCCCTCATCGCCGGCATGTTCGCGCCGGCCTCGGCATCCCTCATCGGCTTCCTGATGTACGGCAACCTGATCCGGGAGAGCGGCGTTGTGGACCGGCTCTCCAAGGGAGCTCAGGAGGAGCTTGCCAACATAGTCTCCATCCTTCTCGGCCTTGCCATCTCCTCCACCATGACGGGCGAGCGCTTCATCCAGCCCACCACGCTCCTGATCCTCGGCATGGGGCTCGTCGCCTTCATCCTGGATACGGCCGTCGGTGTCCTCGTCGCCAAGGGCGTCAATCTGTTCAGGAAGGAGAAGCTGAACCCCATGATCGGAGCGGCCGGCATCTCGGCCTTCCCCATGTCGGCGCGCCTCGTCCAGCGCATGGCGGCCGCCGAGGACAAGCAGTGCTTCGTCCTGATGCACGCCGTCGGGGCCAACGTATCGGGGCAGATCGGCTCCGTCCTTGCGGGAGGCATCCTGCTGGCCCTTCTGGGGTGATTGTCCGGCCGGGAGGTCAGCGGCGGAGCAGATCGAGCGCTCTGAGAATGAGCCCTTTCGAGAAGTCGATGGCGTTCGCCGGACAGACCTCCTGGCAGCAGTAGCAGCGAATGCACCGGCCGTAGTCGATGACGATCCGCCCATCACCCTCCAGGGTCATGGCCTTTGCCGGGCAGATGGCGACGCACTTGCCGCATCGGATGCAGGTCTCCCTGTTCTGCCGGGGGCGGGAGGCGAGGAGGGAGCCCCCCATCCACCGGAGCCCCCGGGGGATCAGGTGCAGGGAGTCGAGGGCCGGGATGTGCACGTCCCTCATGGCCTCGGCGAATGCGTCGGGGGAGTCGCCGGCCAGGGCGTGCTCGGGCAGCACTCCTCGCCGCTTCGCTGCCCTGAGCAGGGGCACGTCGTCGGTTGCGAGTCCGAGCAGCCCCGCGACGGCGGCGTCGAGGGCCAGAGGGTCCGTCGCCGCCGCGAGAAGTCCGAAGTGTCTCGGGGTGCCGTTGCCCGGCCCCCGGCCCTCCATCCCCTCCACGCCGTCCAGGATGGTGAGCGCAGGTCGTAGGCTGCGGGCGATGTCCAGATGCAGATCGGCGAACCGCCCCCTGTCGAGCCCGACGTTGTAGTGCCACTCGGCCTTTCTCTGGCGAACCACCGTGCCGAAGAGATTTTTGACGCCCAGGGTCAGCACCATCTGGGCGTGGGTCTTGAGCTTCGGCAGGTTGATGATCTTGTCGGCGAGAAGCGCCTGCCGGGCGACCTCGACACGGTGGAAAAGAGACCCCTCCGCCATGGACAGAGGCTCGGGGTCGGTCAGCTCCTCACAGGGGATCCCCAGCTCCCGGGCAACGTCGCTCATCCCCGTCTTTGCCGCCACATGAGCGAAACGGTCCAGCCCCGGGCTGTCGGCGATAAAGGGGCGGCCGCCCGCCTCGAGGACGAGACGGGCCACGGCCCGCACGATCTCCGGGTGCGTGGTGACGCATCGGTCCGGCGGCTCCGCCGAGAGCAGATTCGGCTTGAGAAGAACCCGCTCGCCCGGGGAGACGAACTGCCCCATGCCGCCCATGGCGTCCACAAGGGCGCGAAGGGCTGAAAGGACCGATGAAGCGTCATAGAAGTTCAGTTGTCGCAGAAAAACCGTCGTCATGGGCTCTTCGCTTCATCCCTTCCGAGTACGATCCAGAGAGCAAAAGGAGAGAACGTCCCCCGAAACCCCGGGAGCCTCTTGCCGAGAAAGCGCGACCACAGAGCGTTGCGAGACTCCGAAAAAGTTCAGGGCACGGCACGATGTCAACCTTCGAGGGCTTCTCCCTCGTCCGCGGTCGGTGTCGGAGATTTCTCCTCGTCCCCCGGCTTCGGAGGGACGGAGAGGGGCATGAAGCTCGCCATCGCCGCCCCGACGAGGTTGTCCGGGGTGTCGGCGTAGGCCTCGCCGCGTACGGTGATCAGACGCTTTCCCAGGGAGAGGATCTTCGCCCGGACCAGAAGCGTGCTGCCCCTGTGCACCGGCCTCAGAAAGGAGGTGGTGAGGTGCGTCGTCACCGAGGACATCGGAGCGGCAGCCCAGCGGGCCAGCAGCCCCAGCGTCTCGTCGAAGGCCGTTGCCATCGCCCCTCCATGGAGAATGTGGCTGTGGTTGAGCTGCCACTCCTGGACGGTGAACTCCAGCTCCAGCGTCAGTTCCTCGTCGTCGCTGCCCACATAGCGCGGGTCCATACGCTTGTTGAGATTGTCCGGCTGGCTCCAAATCTCCTCCAGCATGCGGGAAATACCCTGCTCGATGCTCTCCGGTCTGGCATGCCTTCTCATCGTGGGATCGACGCCCTTTCGTTCTCCTGGGGTGATGCGCACCCCGGCAGGGATTTCTCCTGATTGTATCACAGAGAACGCGTTGCTCACCGGCTTCGGCGCTTGGTTTGTCAAAGGCCCGTATGTGCTTTGGTATCCCGGATACTTCCTCCGAGCGGTCCGAAGGGCCCGTTCTTTTCGTGCGTTGGACAGGGGCAACCCGCAGGAGTACGACGCCTCCGCCAGCTTTTCGACGAGGGGGGCCGGCGGACGAGAATTTCACGCGATCATTCGGTCCTGTGATCGTCCGCACGGCAATGCCGGATCAGGTCGGACGGCACGAATACTCCAGGCGAGATGATCCACTCACGGACCGACGGCATCGTGGGGTGCAACCCTCCGGATAAGGGTGCGCCCCGGTCGGCCTCACCGGAGAAGTCGCGGCGGCAACTCGAGGCTCCCGACGGGCAGGGAAAAAGTTCGTCGGGAAGGACGTGGCGGGGGGAGCGCTGTACGGCTGACCGGGCGTTGGCCAGGGTGTCAGAGAAATTCCGCGCTCGATCGGCGTGCCTCCTGCCCTTCGGTATTTCCGCCGGCGGAGGGAATGCGCCGGAAACTCCTCTCAGAAGCAGGAGCAGGGCGGCTGGGAGCGCGGTTGAACCGGTCCGCGACCGTGTTCATGCCCTTACCCGTGACTCAGGGGCCGGGCATATTAGGGCATTTAGTATAATAGTCGGATACCGAGCGCTCCCTATGAGAAGTCACCGGGAGAGAGGTGCAGCTTGCAGGGGAAGAAGGTGTTCATATGGATACAATCCGCTCCATGCAGTTTTTTCTCCAGAAGAGAGGCCGAGGGTACGTTGCCTCCATTCTCTGCAATATGAGAACGCTGACGAAGGATGATATCGGGACGGCCGTGGAGTTTCACAAGCGAATCACCGACGAGATCGGCGACGCGGACTTCTTCGCCGAGGACAACACGCTTGTGGACAGCATCAAGGGAGCGGGGGCGGTTGTGGGCATCTTCGCCGAGGACCGGCTGATCGCCCTCCGGTCCATCTCCTACACCGACGAGTTCGTGGACGACGCGATCGAGGACCTCAAGCTCGAGGACACGGAGCGCACCCATGTGGCGGTCATGGACTTCTGCGTCACCGACTCGGAGTACAGGGGGAACAACCTCCAGTTCGTGAGCTACATCTTCATGGAGAACATCCTCTACCCCTACCGCTATCACCTGCACACCACCGTCTCTCCCAAGAACGTCTTCAGTCTGAACAACATCCTCAAGTGCGGCTTTTTCACCGTGGGCTTCAAGCAGAAGTACGGCGGCCATGCCCGGTTTGTGCTGTACAAGAACCTCCGCTATCCCACGTGCGTGGAGACGAAGGGACACAAGGAGGTTCTGCTTCGGAACTACGCCTATCACCCCACGGTCCTGGACGACGGGTACGTGGGCTACAAGGTGAAGCACAAGGCCCACGGCATGGCCATGCTCTACGGGCGCCCGAAGCAGGAGGAAGAAGCCGCGCCGGAGGAGTGACCTCATGCCCAGTGACGAAAGGCTGTCCTCCGCCCTTCATGTTCTGGAGCGTCTCGAAGCCGCCGGTTTCGAGGCCGTTCTCGTGGGCGGGATCGTCCGAAGCCTGCTCGCCGGCCTCCCCGTCGAGGATGTGGACATCGCCACCGGAGCCTCAACGGAGGACCTTGCGGCCCTCTTTCCCTCGGGCCGAGCCCTCGGCCCGAGAGGGATGGAGATATTTCTACTCCCCTGGGAAAACGACTGTTTCGAGGTCTTCTCCTACGCCGGCGGCTCTCTGGAAGAGGATTTGAAGCGGCGGGACCTTACGGTGAACGCCCTGGCCCTTCGTCGAACG
>CALCQG010000113.1 GCA_937897575.1 uncultured Synergistales bacterium
GGCGGGCCGAGAAGGACAAGGTCTGCGCCCACGAGGCCTCGCAGGGCCTCATCCTCTGCCAGCTCATGACGAATCGGCACATCATCGAGGTCTTCGTCCACGAGGACGAGGCAAAGGACGCAAAGGAGCTTGCCTGGCTGATGGAGCAGCGGACGAGGGAGCATGCGGTGAACGCCGTCAGGCTCGCCCTCCACCCGAAGGAGCTTGAAAAACTCGCCGGGACCGGCCAGCGGCAGGGGTTCGAGGACGTCGGGCCTGCACGTCTCTAGTGCGAAAAGTGAGGATTATCAACAACCGGTGCGAGTAGTACCATAAGGATAGGATTGAAATGACGATAAAACTTGGATTTGTCGTCGCGGAGTTCAACCGCGACATCACCTATATGATGGAGATCGAGGCCCGCGAACATGCCCGGTTCCTCGGGGCGGAGGTAACCGAGACGTTCTACGTCCCCGGCGCCTACGATATGCCGCTCGCCATCAAGAAACTGCTCAACGAGGGGAATGTCGACGCGGTCGTCACCATCGGGTGCGTCATCGAGGGCGCCACCCAGCACGACGAGATCGTCGTCCAGCATGCCGCGCGTAAGATCATCGACCTCTCTCTCGAGTACGATAAGCCCGTCTCCCTCGGCATCTCCGGGCCGGGGATGACCCGGATGGAAGCGACCGAGCGTATCGACTACGCCAAGCGTGCTGTGGAGTCGGCCGTGAAGATGGTCCAGCGATTGGGATGAAGAGCCTCTCAGAAAAGGTTTCTGGCATACCTCCCTCCGCGACGATAGAGATCTCGAACGCCGCGAAGAAAATGGCCGCGGAGGGCGTCGACGTCGTCAGCCTCTCGATCGGGGAGCCGGACTTCGACACCCCGACGCACATCAAGGAGGCCTGCATCGACGCCCTCCGCCGTGGGGAGACGCACTACGCCCCGAGCACCGGGATTCCTGCGCTGACGGGCGCGATAGCGGAGAAGATAACCCGGGAAAACGGGTTTTCTGCACGGCAGGGCGAGGTGATCGTCACTTGCGGGGCGAAGGACGCCATCTACGAGGCGATGGAGGCCGTGCTGAACCCCGGAGACGAGGTGATCGTCCTCGATCCCTCGTGGGTCTCCTACGAGCCCTGCGCCCGGCTCAGCGGTGCGCGCGCCCGGCACCATGCTCTCTCTCCCGCGACGTTTCAGGTCGACGATACGCTGCTTGAGGCCGTCGGGACCCGGACGAAGATGATCGTGGTCAACTCTCCCTCGAACCCCTCCGGTGCGGTGCTGAACGGGGACTCAATCCGGCTGATCGCCGATATCTGCCGGGACCACGACCTTTTCGCTCTCTCCGACGAGATCTACGAGAAGCTGGTCTACGGGAAGGAGCATGTCTCTCTCGCCTCCCTTCCCGGGATGGCGGAACGGACGATCACCGTCAACGGGTTCTCGAAGGCCTACGCGATGACCGGGTGGCGGATCGGCTACGCGGTCGCACCCCGGCCGGTCATCAGGCAGATGGAGAAGGTGCAGCAGCACACCATATCGCACCCGACGACGTTTGCGATGTTCGGCGCCCTCGCTGCGCTCCGGGGCAGCCAGGACTGCGTTGAATCGATGCGCCGCGAGTTCGAGCGTCGGCGCGACTACTTTGTCCCGGCGCTCCGCGACCTCGGCTACGCCACGGCTCCTGCGGACGGGGCGTTCTACGCCTACGTGATGGTCGAGGGCGACGATATGGCGATCGCCCGCTCGTGGCTCCGTGAGGCCCACGTGGCGGTCACCCCGGGAACTGCGTTCGGCACCCCCGGCTGGCTCCGCCTCTCCTACGCGACCTCGATGGAAAGCCTCAGGGAAGCCGTCGGGCGGATCGCGCGAATCTAAACGACCTTATCTTTGTATGAAAATCTGCGAAGGGTGTTGGTGGCCTCTCCTCTCTCACCCATGGCCACCCGGCCATTTTAATTCTCTATGCATGTTGCCCGGGCACCATGAGGGTTTTTAGCTAATTATCCGTCCACATCTCGCACTGACCGATGACGGTGGCGATAGCGTCTTCCATACCCTCCGGAGGGTACTTGTACTTCTTCAGCAGTTTCTTGACCATGCGGCGCATACCGGCGCGGGCGGACTCCTTCTTCTGCCAGTCGATGGTACGGTTTTTGCGGAGCATATCCGTGAGTTCGTGGGTCATCGCCACGAGTTCCTCGTTCTGGTAGAAGTCCTTGACAGCTTCGGGTCGGGTCAGGGCATCGTAGAACGCCAACTCCTCGTCGGTCAAGCCCATCGCGTCGCCCTCCGCTTGGGCAGAAGCCATATCCTTTGCCATCTTCATCAGTTCGGCGATGACTTCCTCGTTGGAGAGCATACCGTTGAGGTACGCTTTCATTGCACGGGAGAGCATTTCTGAGAATTTCTCGCTCTTGACGAGGTTCGTCCGGCGGTAAAGCGACACCTGCTCGGCAAGCAGCTTTTTCAAAATCTCGACGGCAAGGTTGCGCTCTTTCATCTTGGCGATTTCATCGAGGAACTTCGGGTCGAAGAGCGAAAATTCCGTGTTTACGTCGGAGAACAGGTTGATAACGCCCTCGCTCTGAATGCTCGCTTTCAGCAGTTCGTTGATACGGGCGTTGATTTCTTTCAGGGAGAGTGGCTTGCCCTCACCTGTGATACGGGTGAGGAGTGTCCGCACCGCCTCAAAGTAGGCGGCTTCAAACCGCTGCTCGGCATTGAGCAGCGAGCGGCAGAGGGACAAAGCCTGACGGAGTAGCATTGCCTCTTTGATAAATACGTCCTTTTTGCTCGGCGTGTCCGCGTAAGCCGCCGACGACTCGGCGACCATTGAAGCCCGCCGGTTGTAACCTTCACGGACCACACTGGACTTTGCTCTTTCAATGCTCGAAAGGAAGTTCACGCCGCCCGTAATGGTCCTGGCACGGACAAGGTCGCTCTCGGTCGCCATAAACGCCGAGTAGTCGAAGCCGTGGAATAGATCGCGGCAAACTTCCAGTTTCTCGATGAACTTCGGCAGCGCAGTCTTGGCAATGTCGGTATCGCCGTAGTTGTTCTTGTCGCGGTTGGTGTAGTCGTTCATCGCCTGCTTCAGCGCGGAAGCGATGCCGACGTAATCGACCACCAAGCCGCCTTCTTTATCCTTGTAAACACGGTTGACACGAGCGATTGCCTGCATCAGGCTGTGTCCCGCCATCGGCTTGTAAACGTACATTGTAGCCAGTGACGGCACGTCAAAACCCGTCAGCCACATATCAACAACGATAGCGATTTTCAGCGGGTCGTCATTGTCCTTGAACCGATTTGCCATCTCGTTGCGGTGGCGTTTGTTGCCGATGACGCCCCGCCACCCTTCGGGGTCTTTGTTACTCTCAGTCATCACCACGCCGACCTTCTCCGCCCATTCGGGGCGAAGTTCCAACAGTTTACGATAGATTTTCATGGCGATAGCGCGGGAATAGGAGACTATCATCGCCTTGCCCGTCAATTCGTACTGGCGGTTCTCCTCGTAGTGCTTGATGATGTCCTCGCACAGGGTGGTTATGGTCTGCTCCGCGCCGAGGATGGATTCCATCTGTCCGAGTTCCTTCTTGCTTTTCTCAATGGCATATGGCTCGGCGTTTTGTGCCATAATGTCGTACTCAGCATCTATGCGCCGTAGAATATCTTCGTCCAGTTTTAGGTGGATGACACGGCTCTCGTAGTAGACGGGGCGGGTCGCGCCGTCCTCCACGGCTTGGGTCATATCGTAGATGTCGATGTAGTTGCCGAACACCTCGATGGTGGAGCGGTCTTTGCTTGAAATAGGCGTTCCCGTAAAGCCTATGTAGGTCGCGTTGGGCAGGCTGTCGCGGATAATGCGAGCCGTCCCGAGGATGACACGGCCTGTTTTCGCATCCACCTTTTCCTCCAAGCCATACTGCCCGCGATGGGCTTCATCAGCCATCACAACGATATTTCGGCGGTCGGAGAGGATTTCGAAGGATTCCTCGAACTTCTGCATCGTGGTGAAGATGATGCCATTGGCTTGCCGTCCTGCGAGTAGTTCTTTCAGGTGAACACGGCTTTCGGCGTGTAGGGGTGTTTGGCGTAGGAAGGACGCGCACTTGGCAAACTGCCCGAAAAGCTGGTCGTCAAGGTCGTTGCGATCTGTGAGGACAACGATGGTTGGCGAGTTCAGAGCCTCTTGGAGTAGATGGGCGTAGAACACCATCGACAGCGATTTGCCGCTGCCCTGGGTATGCCAGAACACGCCGCCCTTGCCATCCGTGACGGTGGCTTTGACTGTGGAGGCTACGGCTTTCCGCACGGCGAAATACTGGTGATACGCACCGAGAATTTTTGCGTCCCCAGAGAAGCAGATGAAGTTCCTGATAATGTCGAGCAACCGCACCTTGTCGAACATTCCCTCAATGAAAGTGTCGAATTGGGCGTACTGCGTATTCTCGTAACTGCCGTCTTTCGTTTTCCACTCCATAAAACGGTCTTCACCCGCCGTGAGAGTTCCCGCCCTGGACATGGCAAGATCGCTCATCACGAGAAAGGCGTTGTAGATGAACAGGGACGGTATCTCGTGCATATAGTTCCGCAGTTGCAGAAACGCCTCACTCACATCGGTTTCCTCGCGGGAGGGCGACTTCAACTCAAACACGACCACAGGCAGACCGTTCAGGAACACGATAATGTCCGGGCGTTTTTCGCTGTTCTCGGTGATTGTCCACTGGTTGGCGATAATGAACGAGTTCCGTTCTACGTTCTCGTAGTCCACGAGATACACGAGCGCAGCCCGTTGCTCGCCCCTGTCGTAATAGTTGATCGATACGCCGTTTTGGAGGTAATCCATAAACTGAACATTCTTCTGCTGGAATGTGCCGCCCTCGAAATTCTGCAGTTTATATATCGCCTCGGCAAGCGCGGCTTCCGGAAGTTTCGGATTGACCTTCCGCAGGGCGGGCAGCAACTCGTCTGTATAGAGCGGGTCGGTGTAGTCCCGCGTCAGGTCGGGCGCGTAAACATAGTCGTAGCCCAGGGTGCCGCGGAACACCTCTATGACAGCGTTTTCGTAGTTGGCTTCAGTATATGGCATAGGATAGCCTTCGCTTACATTCTATCGTCGCGCCCAAAGGTGATAAATCTCCTTAATTAACTTGTCTTTCATACTTCCTCCTGCCTTTCGATAAAAATTTGTTTTTTAGAGGCAGGGGGAGTGATAAATCATCATTTAGAGCAGATGGCGCAGGCGATCTTTAAGTCCTGGTTCGTG
>CALCQG010000114.1 GCA_937897575.1 uncultured Synergistales bacterium
GGGCACTCCGGCGGACAGCGCGCGGAAGCCGCCGCTCCCCTCATACATGCGCACCATGGAGTACAGAAAGGTGATCCGCCTGTTCCATTCCTCGAACTCGGTTCGGACTCGTCGAAAGAGACGCCGCTGCTCCTCGACGGAGCGGATGAGGGCATCGCGCTTGCGCTCGAGCAGCTTCCGGCCGTACTGGACGGCCACTATCCGCCTTCGCGTCGCGAGGAGCTGTTCTCGTGTCGGTGAGGCGGACGAGGATCGATTCACTGCTCCCCCTCCCGGGATGGGTGTCGGTTGTCCCGGACGTAGGCCTCGGGTAGTTTGAAGAGCTCCCGCTCGGGAAGCACCGAGAGGCACTCCCAGGCGCTCCTGGCCGACGCCTCCAGGGTGCGGCCCCTCTTCCCCTGGCCCACGAACTTCTTTCGAAGAGGGAGCCGAAGACGAGATATTTCCGCTCAACCGCCGTGAGCCCGTCGTCCCCCACGATAAGGCGCATCCGCTCCACCTCCCGGGCCTTCGCATAGGACGCGTAGAGCTGGTCGGCGAGGGCGCGGTGCTGCGGGAAGGTCTTTCCCTTTCCGATTCCCTTGTTCATGAGCCTGCTGAGGCACGGGAGCACGTCGATGGGCGGGAAGACGTCCCGTTCGTGCATGGTCCGGTCGAGGGTGATCTGCCCCTCCGTGATGTAGCCCGAGAGGTCGACGACCGGATGGGTCATGTCGTCGTCGGGCATGGTGATGATCGGAAGCTGGGTGACGCTCCCGGGGAGCCCCTCCACGCACCCCGCCCGCTCGTAGAGCTCGGCGAGGTCCGAGTACATGTACCCGGGGTAGCCCCTTCGCCCCGGCACCTCGTCCCTCGCGGCCCCCACCTCCCGGAGGGCGTCGCAGTACGCCAGCATATCCGTCATGACCACGAGGACGTTGTACCCTCTTTCGAAGGCGAAGTACTCCGCCGCCGTGAGGGCCACCCTCGGGGTGAGGAGGCGCTCCACCGTCGAATCGCCGGCGAGGTTGAGGAAGACGACGCTGTTGCCCAATATCCCCGAGCTCCGGAAGGAGTCCAGGAAGAACTGGGCCTCCCTCTGGGTGATGCCGAGGGCGGCGAAGACCACCAAAAAAGGGTCCGACGTCCCGGGGATCCTCGCCCCGCGCACGATCTGCACAGCCAGGTCGCTCACCGGCAGCCCCGCGCCGGAGAAGATGGGGAGCTTCTGGCCCCGCACCAGCGTGTTCATCATGTCGATGGCCGATATCCCCGTCTCCACGTAGGTGTCGGGGCTTCGACGGCGGATGGGGTTGATCGGCGCCCCGTTCACCGGGAGCACAGCCGAGGCGGGGATTGGCAGACCGTCCAGCGATCGCCCGCGGCCGTCGAAAACTCGCCCGATCAGAAACTCGCCCACGGGGACCCTCAGAACATCCCGTTCGACCCAGACCGTCAGCGAACGGGCGTCGAGGCCCATGGTCCCCTCGAACACCTGCACCACCGCCACACCCTCCTGAACTTGAAGGATCTGTCCGGTCCTGCGGACGCCCGACGAGGACTCCACCGCCACGATCTCGCCGTAGGCGGGCCGGGAAAGCCCCCGTACGAAGAGCAGCGACCCGCTCATCCCCTCCACGTCCCGGAAGCCCTCCCGATAGAGTGTACTCATGACACTGCCTCCTCACGGCGCAGAAGAAGGGTCTCCAACCGGCTGAACCACTTCGCCCCCTCGGACTCCATCGCTTCGGCGTCCCGGGCCCGCAGCCGGAGAAGCTCCTCCTGGATCGGAAGATCCTCCACCTGTTCGTAGAGCGCCCCTTTGGACAGGGCCCTTCGAACGAGTTCGTCCACCCTCCGGAGGAGGTCCAGAAAGGTCCTCTGCCGTTCGAGGGAATAGGTCGCGTCCTCGGGCGAAAAGGCGTTCTGCTGAAGATAGAGGATCCGGACGAACTCCGCCATGGCGAGGGTCCACGTGTCCTCCTCGGACAGTCCGTCCCGCCCCACAAGCTGAACGAGGGCCAGAAGAGACTGCTCCCGCTCCATAAGCTCCCGGACGTAGCTCTTCAGGTCGAACCACTCGTCCCCGAGCCTCCGCCGGAACCAGGGCGCCAGCATGTCCTCGTAGAGGGTGTAGCTCTGGCGCCAGTTGATCGCCGGGAAATGCCGCTGCTGCGCCAAAGCCTTGTCCAGGGCCCAGAAGGCCCCGGAGAGGCGAAGGCTCGTCTGGGTCACGGGCTCCGAAAAATCGCCGCCCGCAGGGGACACGGCGTTCACGACGGTGACCGAGCCCGTCCGGTCCGGGGCGCCGAGGGGCACGCACCGGCCCGCCCGTTCGTAGTACTGGGCGAGGCGGGAGCCGAGATAGGCGGGATACCCCTCCTCGCCGGGCATCTCCTCCAGGCGGCCGCTGATCTCCCGGAGGGCTTCGGCCCATCGGGACGTCGAGTCGGCCATGATGGCCACGTTGTGCCCCATATCCCTGAAATATTCGCCTATGGTCATGCCGAGATAGATGCTCGCCTCCCGCGCCGCGACGGGCATATTGGACGTGTTGGCTACAAGGACCGTCCTGTCCATGAGGGGACCGCCTGTGGCGGGGTCCAGGAGTTCGGGAAATTCCTCCAGAACCTCCGTCATCTCGTTGCCCCGCTCGCCGCACCCGATATAGACGATGACGTCGGCGGAGCACCACTTCGCCAGGGACTGCTGCGTGACGGTCTTCCCCGTCCCGAAGCCGCCGGGCAGAACGGCCGCGCCGCCCAGTGGGATGGGGAACAGGGTGTCGAGAACGCGCTGCCCGCTCAGCAGGGGGACTTCGAAGGGAAGGCGGCGGGCGAGGGGCCGGGGGACCCTGAGCCGCCATCGGTGCACCATGGAGAATGCCCGGCCGTCCTCGGTCTGGACCAGATCGGCTCTCGGGCCGTACTCCCCCTCAGGCGCAACCCAGGCAACGACGCCCGGGCTCTCCTCGGGCGGCATCATAACGTGGTGCGTGAAGAAGGCGTTCTCCCGAACCGAGCCGATGAAGTCGCCCGAGGAGAGGCTCTGTCCCGGGTGCACCATCGGGGTGAAGGGGTAGGCTCTTTCGTCGCCTATGGAGTCGAGGTGGGCGCCCTTCGGAAGATAGACGCCCTGTCGACCCAGGGGGCGCAAGGGACGGCCGATGCCGTCGAAAACGCCGCCAAGCAGGCCGGGGCCGAGGTCCACCGATAAGAGACCGCCCTCGAACAGCACCTCGTCCCCCACGCACAGCCCCGTGGTGTCCTCGTAGACCTGGACGCGGACGCACTCCCTCTCGACCCGGATCACCTCGCCCAGGAGTCTGTCCCGTCCGACCCTCGCCACCTCGAACATGGCCACGGAACGCTCCGAGGCGGCCGTCACCACCGGACCGGAAATGCCTGTCACCGTGCCTTTTTTCTCCACCACCGTCACCTCACCGCCCTGCAGTCGCAGAAGGAAACTGAATCCACACGACATGAGACCTCTCCATGCGCCTTCTTGTGGCCTCCGGAACTCTGTCGAACCACTCCTGCTCCACCACCACGAAGGCCTTGCCGTCTCCGGACATGGACGAGAGAAGCCCGTGGGCATCCGCCGGCGATTCGCAGAGAACGGGGATGAACCCCGCGAGGGACCAGAGGTCGATGAATATCTGACGGCCGGCCACATAGCCTGCGGGGGACATCGTCATGAGAGGCTCTCCCCCCCTAGGCGCACAAGGTGCCGCTCGATCTCCGTGTCCGACAGCCCCATGGAGAGGCCGACGGCGATGAGGGAGAGCCTGCGCCACTCCGAGAGCACCCGAGCGACGTACCCGACGGTCACGTCGATTCCGAGGAGGTCTTTCCTGTACAGCTCCTCCTGCCAAGAGAAGAAGGCGCGGTGGAAGAGCCGATGCACCTCCGACGCCGATGCCCCCTCCTGCCAACCCCGAGGGAAACGCCACCCGGACGCCAAGAAGAGATCCCGGGCTGCGGACGTGTTCTCCAACCGCTCGAGGGAGAGCCCCCAACCGCCGGGAAGAAAGGCTCTCGCCGCACGCTGCGGTTCGGTGGCGGACAAACGCCGGAGCCAGACGCCGACGTTCCATGTATCCGTCAGCCGCCCCAGAAACTCCCTCATGCGGTCTCCGTTCTGGCCGGAGACCGCCTTCAGAGCCGATCCCCAGTGAGCGAGCCATCGGGTGAGGAGGAGGCGCCGTGCCCGCTCGGAGTCTTCGTAGGTATTGAGGTGCCGGAAGGCGTCCGCCAGCAGCGCGGCCAGGCCGTCCTCCCTCTCGCTGCATCGGACGGCCGCGTCGACCGGTGCCGGGCAGTCGTACCACAGTTCATCGTAGAACGTCGTGCCGAGAAGGGCATATCGGTGCCACTGCGGCCCCTGGACGGACCGGTCCCTGCCCTTGAAGGACCGGAGAAGGGCCTGCCCGTTGTACAGATCGCCAAGGGAGAGCACGATGGAGAGCAGGAACGCCGCCTCCCCCTCGGCCACGGAGAAGATCGCCGTGATGGCGTCCGCGCTGCCTGCGGCGAGCGCATCCTCAACCCTGTGCAGCAGCGAGGGGTTGTCGCCGGCAAGCTGCTCGCGGTATCGGGGCGCGTAGAGATCGCTCTCCAGCAGAAAGAGCTCCATCTCCTCCAGAGTCCCGCGGGCAAGGGCGCCGATCTGCTCCGCCGAGAGCAACCTGGTCCCTCTCGCCCGGGTCACGGCGTTCAGGTATTCATAGTTTGGCGATGTCCGACTCGATCCCGGCGAAACGTTCATTCATTCTCCGTGAAAGATCCGTGAAGAACTCGGGAAGCAGCTTCTCCCACCGGGCCGCGAGGGTATTGTCGATCACTCTGTCCCCCGAAAGGACCCTGCAGCCCCCTCCCCACTCCTCGTCCGTCCCCAGGATCTCCGCACCTTCCCAGAGCGTCCCGGGCATCATCCGCGGCGGAAGAAGAGCGACGTCCTCCCTTTCCACGACGACCGCCGCCGGCCGCCCGACGAGGGCGAGGGCCTCCTCGGCGAGCCCGACGAGGAGGCGGGCATAGGCCGGGCTATCCTCCGACCGCAGGAGTCCGATGCGCCGCCGGATCTCCGATTCCCCTGCGTCCCGCTCCGCCTGGAATGCCTGCAACATCCTCTCACGGGCGTATGACAGCACCGCACTCCGCTTCTCCCGGGCAAGACGGGCGAATCGCTCCTCCTGCTCCCTCCGCATGGCACGCACGGCGATCTCCACGGAGCGCCTTCTCTCGGCGATGAGGTCGCCGATCTCCCGCTCCACC
>CALCQG010000115.1 GCA_937897575.1 uncultured Synergistales bacterium
TTTCGAACGGGCTCAGGAGGGGGAGTCGGACATTCAGGACAGGGATGTGGTGGTCTCGGGCGGGAAGGGGTTGAAACGGCCCGAGACCTTCAGACTGCTGGAAGAACTCGCCGCCCTTCTGGGGGGCGGTGTCGGGGCGAGCCGCCCGGTGGTGGAGGCTAAATGGATCGGATATTCCCATCAGGTGGGCCTTTCGGGGAAGGTGGTGGCGCCGAAGATCTATTTCGCCGTCGGCATATCGGGAGCGGTCCAGCACCTCGCCGGAATGCAGACCGCGGGGCTCGTCGTGGCGGTGAACAGGGACCCCGAAGCCTCCATCTTCAGGGTGGCCGACATAGGCCTGTGCGGCGATCTTTTCGAGGTGCTGCCGCGGCTCAACGAACGACTGAGGGCGGAGGTGAAGGGACGATGAGGGAGTGGACCTATTCGCCCGTGACGGAGGAGGTCGTGCGGGACCTCGAGAGCCTCGTGGGGCGGCGGAACGTGGCCACGGACCGGGAGAAGCTCCTCTCCTACTCCTACGACCAGGTCCCGCGCTTCTCCTGGGACGAGGAGTACTGCGCCGAGGTCGTCGTCTTCCCCGAGACCACGGACCATGTGTCGGCGATCATGGGGTACGCCAACCGTCACCGCATCCCCGTGACGCCCCGCGGTGCGGGGACGGGGCTGTCGGGCGGGGCGGTCCCCTTCAAGGGGGGGATCGTCCTCTCCTTCGAGAAGATGCGCCACATCCTCGAGCTGGACGAACGGAACCTCACCATCACCGTGGAGCCGGGGGTCGTCACCTCCGAGATCACCAAGGCGGCCCAGAATGCGGGGTTATTGTACGCCGGCGACCCGTGCAGCGGCGACGCGTCCTTCATCGGCGGCAACGTGGCGGAGAACGCGGGGGGCAACAAGGTGGTGAAGTACGGGACCACGGGGAGCTCGGTCCTGGCCCTCGAAGCGGTCCTTCCGGACGGCACCGTGACGTGGTTCGGCGGCAAGCGCCGCAAGGACGCCACGGGGTACGACTTCGCCCATCTCGTGGTGGGCTCCGAGGGGACGCTGGCCGTGGTCACCAAGATCATCCTGAAGCTTCAGCCCCTGCCGGGCAAGGTGGTGGACCTGCTCGTGCCCTTCCCCGACGTGAGGACGGCCATCGATTTCGCCCCCCGCGTCATGAGGGAGGGCAAGGTCGTGCCGTCGTCCATGGAGTTCCTGGACGGCAAGTCCATCAGGCTTGCCGAGCGGTTCCTGAACTGCACCCTTCCCCACGACGACGCGGGCGCCCACCTTATAATCCAGCTCGAGGGGAACGATCCCGAGGTCCTGGCGGACGACGTGGAGCGGGTGGGAGACCTGTGCTTCGCCGGGGGTGCCCTCGAGGTCTTCGTGGCGGACAACAGGACCACCAGGGACAAGCTCTGGAAGGCTAGAAAGTGCCTTGCGGAGGCCATCATGGCCTTCTACCCCAAGTACAGCCTGGAGGACCTGGTGGTGCCCACGAGCGAGATACCGAACCTTCTGGCCGAGACGACGCGACTGGCGGCGAAGTACGGGGTGGAGGAGGCGAACTTCGGCCACGTGGGGGACGGCAACGTCCATGTGAATATCCTCTTCCCCGAGGAGCGGGAAGGGTGGCATGAGACGTTGGACGCCCTTCTCGACGAGCTCTACACGGCGACGGCCGACATGGGGGGGACGCTGAGCGGCGAGCACGGCATCGGGCTGAAACGGCAGAAGTACATGTGCCGGGTCATGGACCGGGCGCAGATGGACCTCATCTGGAGGGTCAAGCTGGCCTTCGACCCCAACAACATCCTGAACCCGGGGAAGATGATATCCTGCCCCGGGCGGGACGACTGAGACGACGATCCTCAGAAGGGACGATACAGCGGGGCGATCCTGAAGCAGGCGAGGATCGCCTCTTTCATGCTCACGGGGTTGGCGACGCCCTTCCAGGCCACGTCGAAGGCGGTGCCGTGATCCACCGAGGTCCTGATGAAGGGAAGGCCGAAGGTGACGCTCACCGTCCGGTAAAAGTCGTAGGTCTTGGACGCGATGTGCCCCTGGTCGTGGTACAGGGAGACAACCACGTCGTACTTCCCCTGGAGTCCGAAGTAGAAGACGCTGTCCGCCGGCACCGGGCCGACGACATTGATGCCCCTCTCCCTGGCCGAGCGGACGGCCGGCGCGAGGATCCGGCGCTCCTCGTCCCCGAAGAGCCCCCCGTCCGAGGCGTGGGGGTTCAGGGCCGCAAGGGCTATGGTCCCCGAGGGGAGCCCGACGGAGGCCAGACATTTCGCCGCGGTCTCGATGGAGTGGACCACGTCCGCCTCGTTCAACTCCTCGATGGCCTGTTTCAGCGAGACGTGCCGGCTGTGGAAGAGGATCCGGAGCCTGTCCACGAGGAACATGGTGTAGCTGTGCGATGACCCCGACAGGGCGGCGAGCATCTCCGTGTGGCCGATGTAGGGCACGCCGGCCGCCTTCCATGCCTCCTTGTTGATGGGGGTCGTGGCCATCCCGTCGGCCGTGCCGCTCATGCAGAGGTGCACGGCCTTCTCGATGTACGCGGCCGAGGCCCGTCCCGCGAGGGGCGAGACCCGCCCCGGGGAAAGCTCCGAAAGGAGGGGCACCATGCCCAGGTCCACCACGGGGATGTCCGTCGGGGAGCCCGAGACGGCCGTTCCCTCTCCTGCGGCATGAAGCCCGACATCAAGCTTCACGGCGTCCCGGACCGCCTCGAGGACGGCAAGGTCCCCCACGAGGAGGGGGGTGCCCTCGTCCCAGATCTGCGGGTCGGACATGCTCTTCAGGGCGATCTCGGGGCCGATGCCGGCGGGATCTCCCATGGGGACTGTCACGACGGTTTTCTTGTTCATGGACGCTCCTCCTTCTTCTGCAGCCATCTGACGGCCTGATACACTCCATCCTCTTCGCCGACGAGCCCGCCCTTGGTGGCGACCTTCAGCCCGGCGAAGTCCCCGTCCAGGATGCGCCCGCCCATGAGCAGAGG
>CALCQG010000116.1 GCA_937897575.1 uncultured Synergistales bacterium
CGCGGTCTCCGAGGCCGCCGGACCGGGCAAATCTCGAGGAAATGGCCCGGTCCGGCGGCCTCGGAGACCGCGTGACCTTCCACGGCTTCCGTGACGATCCCGACGAGTGGATGAAGCGATGTTCCTGCTTTCTCTTTCCCTCCCTCTCGGAGGGCATGGGGCTCACCCTTATGCGCGCCGTCCAGATGGGCGTCCCCGTGCTGGCCTCGGACCTCCCGCCGGTGCGGGAGCTCACCGCCGCACCGGAGACTCTGCTGCCCCCGGGCGACGTTCCAGCGTGGCGGGCGGCCATCGAGGGCTTCCTGTCCGGCGGCGATCCGTCGTCTTTCGAAAGGGACAGAATCCCCACCATCGGGGACATGGCCTGTGCCGTTGCTCAGGTATACCGGCGCGTGACGGGCACGCCATGACCTGCCGTCCTCTGTCTGCGTGCGGGCTGTACCGGGTTCTTCGGCATGGAGGGCCTCAGGGCGACGCAAGGGAGGACCCGCATCCGACAGAGCTCCCATTGATGGTCCTCCACCCTGCACCGTTGCCGGGGGGGACGACCAGTCCATCGTGCGATCGCGTTTCTTTCAGGGCCGGTCGCCGATCGTTGCCCTTCCTTTCCTCGCGGGGGGACGGTCCGTGTATAATGGGCGCTGCACGATGCCCCGAATGAAGGGGCATGCCCCGTGCCACGATGAGAGGAGGAGGTACCTCCGTGCAGGCTAGAACCTCTCGTATCCTGTGTTCCTGTCGATCCCTCTCCTTGACGGAGCTCGGATTTCTCTGGTCCGTTTTTTTCGCCCCCTGGGGCCCCGTGCTGCGGTACCTCGGGTGGGCTCTGGCCTTGGCGGGCCTGGTGGGTGAACGGCGGCGGGGCGTCTCCTTCCGCGGAGCCCTCGTGCCCTGGGCGGGGCGGGTTCTGTGGGCCGTCCTCCTCTGGGGGGGCTTTTGGACCGTGGTCTTTCAGCGGGACCCCTACCTCGTGGCCAAGGGGTGGTCCCTGCCTGTGGAGTTCGCCTTCTCGGTCTGGCTGGCGGCGCACGTCGCCCGAACCTCGGACTCCGGGGCGAAGGAGCGCTTCTTCTCCGTGCTCATGGCCTCCGCCGCCGTTGCCGTCGTCGAGACCACCTATCGCTTCACCGCCTTTGCGAGCCTGTCCGGGAGTTTCACGAACATAGTCAACCTGGGGCTCTTCGGCGTCGTCCTCCTCCCCTTGGCCCTCGCCCGGACCGCCGCCTTTCCGGTGCCCTTCATGTGGTGCCTCTCCCTCGGTGTCCTGTTCATGATCGTCCTGAGCGGCAGCTCAGGAGCCTGGCTGACGGCCATCGTCGTCCTCCTGCTCCTCCTCGTCCTGGAGGACCGGGCGGGGCGGCGGAGGCTGGTCCTGTTCCTCCTGCTCTTCACCCTCCTCCTCGGCGGCGCGGGGGCGGCACTCTCCGCGGGGCCGAAGGCGCTGCGGGACGCCCTGCTGGTCCGGGTGCGGGCCGAGATCGTCCAGCTCACCTCCCCGCGGGATGCCAGGATGTTCACCTCCTATCGCTCCTTTATATGGAAGGGGGCCGCCCAGGCCGCGGCGAAGCGGCCCGTCACCGGATGGGGGTGGGGGGGCTTCGAACGGGCCTTCCCCGAGACGGTGCGCCCCTGGTGGGATGTGAAGGAGACGAAAATGCCGGCGGAGCGGGTCTCCGACGCCCACAACATGTATCTGAACCTCGCCGTGGACGGCGGCATCCCCTCGGCCCTCGCCGTGACGGGGCTCTTCCTCGCCGCCGCCTGGCTGGCCCTCCGGTTCGCCCGGCACTCTCCCGACGAGCGATACTTCTGGGTCGGGGTGGCGGTGAGCGCCCTCTCGCTCCTCTTCTTCGGCCTGGCGGGGGACATCTTCATGGTGCGGTACAAGTTCGCCTGCGTCCCCTGGTACCTGCTGGGCTTCGCCCTCGACCGCCGTGCCGGGGAGGAGCGCGCCCCGACGCGGGAAACTACCGACGGGCCGGTCAGTAGTTTTGCTGAAGATGAGTCTTAAGACCTATTTTCTTTCGAAAGCCCGTCGTCTACAATGCCCGGAGAGGAAAGAGTGTGTTTTGTCCCTTGGCAACTGAATAGCGCTCAAAGAAAAGCAATGGAACCCAGCTTCTATCTCTTTGCATACGAGTCCGAGGACAGGGAAGGAGGTGCGACCCCCGAAGGTCATCAGGGCCGTGCGAAGAGTGAAGGCGGAGAAGTGAACCGGTAATCGGCGCGAAGGCGAGCGGGCGACGGGAAAAGGAAACGAGGCAACTTCGTCCCGGGTACCCCCTTGGCGACGCGGAGGAGGACGGTTCGGCATCCGCGGAATACATGCAGTGATCTACACACAATAGGGGGTAAAAGACGAATGAAAAAGATTCTTGCGCTTGTAGCGGTAGTTGCGCTTGTGGCGTTTGCCGCTCCGGCATTTGCGGCGGTGAACCCGTTCATGGATGTTCCTCTGAACCACTGGGCCTATGACGCAGTTGGTCAGCTTGCGGCTCGTGGTGTTCTTTCCGGCTATCCGGATGGTACGTACAAGGGCAACCAGCCCACGACACGGTACGAGATGGCCTCAGCTCTTGCCCGCGCCCTTGCGGTCGTGGACATGGAGAAGGCGAGCCGCCAGGACGTCGAGATGCTGAAGAAGCTTGTTGTTGAGTTCAAGGACGAGCTTGACGCTCTCGGAGTTCGGGTGGACGAGCTTGACGGTCGCGTGGCCCTTCTTGAGGAGGGTCTGGGCGGCTGGAAGTTCTGGGGCGAGTTCCGCTTTGACGCCAAGTTTGCCGGCAACGACGGCAGCGTGCCTGGCGAGCCCAACCTGTACACGGCGAACGGCGACACGGACTTCAACCTGAACCGGTTCCGTATCTGGATGCGTAAGAAGGTTGACGAGAAGGTGACCTTCACGGCTCGTATCGGCGTGAACGATGGAACGGACCTGAACTGGGACCGGTACTACATCGACGTTGCGTTCCCCTGGGACATGACGTTCACCGCTGGTAAGTATCTCACCGACTGGCAGGGCGACGACGGTCTGTACATCGACAACGACGCGTGGTACACGGACCGTACGCTCACCGGTTTCTGGCTTACGAAGCACTTTGGTCAGGGTATGTTCCAGGTCTTCGCCGCCCACAGAGAGGGTGCCGATCCTGCAGCCCCGACGTTCAACGACGAGGGGTATGAGTGGGGCGCCCGGCTGAAGTTCTCTTTCAACGAGAAGTTCTGGCTGTCCGGCAACTACATCGGCTTCACCTACGACTATCCGTCCTCGATAGCTGACGATATCGACGTGTGGTGGGTTGCCGCCGGCTTCAAGTTCAGCCCGAACTGGGAGCTGAAGGGTGCATACTACGATATGGATGGCGAGAGTGCATGGCAGGCGATCCTCGATGTGAAGCAGGAGGCCCTGAAGTTCACCTCCCTGTGGATCGAGTACGTGAACATCAGCGACGTGGGCTTCGTCACCATCACCGACGGCCCGTGGGACAACTACGGCGCGGACGTGACGGGCAACTGGCTTGGCGCCTATGACGACATCTGGTTCGTGAAGGCGGAGCAGAAGTGGAACGACCAGTTCCGGACCTTCCAGCGCTTCCTGAAGGGGAACGCTCGGTTTGCTGGCGCTTCCGACACGACGAACTGGACGATCGGCGTGCAGTACTACTACACCCCGGCTCTCATGTTCGAGCTTGCCTACGACGACATCAGCGACGCTATGACGGTTGCTGGCGACGACGATCATCTGATCCGGTTCCGCACCCGCGTAACGTTCTAGCAGACGACACACAAAAAAGAAGCCCCGCAAGGGGCTTCTTTTTTGTGTGTCGGTCGTTATGCCGAGCGCAGCGAGGCGAGCAGATGCCCAACCGCCCTTCGGGGCCGCATTTTTAGTAGGCGACCGAAAAATGTGTCCCCTTGGGGTCACATTTTTAGTGTCGATCACTCCCTTTCACTTCGCTTCAGGGATAGTATCTGACATCAACTCGATGCCTTTCGGCCTCTCGTTGGTCATCTCCAATACGCCGCGTCCGTCAGGACGCGGCGAGTAGGCGACCACGTGTCGGTCGCCTCCTTGCGTTGCTTGGGAGATCAAACAGCACCTCTCGTCTCCATACCCCTCACTTCGTTCGGGAGAGTGACCAGCGTTCGGTCGTCTTCTATTGATGACTGCCTGCTCGTCGAGCATGAGTCTGCTCGACAGCGCGATTCGCACACCACGCGACGCACGGTAGCGCTCGTGCGCCCGTTACAACGTAGCAAGAAGCGCCAAAAGCCCCGGACGGGGCTTTTTCTCGAACTCCACGCGTTCTCCCGCGGCAGAGGTCGAGAACCCCCGCGGTTTTCCCTCTCCGCCGGAGGCGAGTGATCCGGTACAGCGGCCTGCACCTCCGTACTATTGCCTTTTCTTTGCCCCTCTTTCCCCGTATAATAGGCTCATCTCGGATTCGGGAGGAGAGAACACATGACGAAGAGAAGATACAGGGGCCTGTTCCTCGCTGTGCTGGCCCTTCTAGTGGTGGCGAGTGCGGCGCAGGCGGCGGACAGCGTCCTCTCCCGGTGGCGTCAGAGGCAGGAGTTCAAGGACGAGGAGAACCGCCTCGAGGTGGAGGCCACCTACTACGCGTCGGAGTACATCGAGGCGCTGGTTCGCGCCGAGGCCGAGAAGAACCTCTGGACCCAGGACGAGGCGGAGCAGTACAAGTACGAGCTGCTGCGGAGCCTTCGGCTTGACGAGTACATTCCGGTGCTCATCCGGTTCAATAATTTCGGCCCCTCCATGCATCTGGCGCCCTTCGACTCCATGCTGACCCTGTGGGCGGGAAAGAAAAAACTGGCCCCCGCGGACTACGACAAGCGGTTCAACTTCCGGCTCCAGGGCGAGCGAGAGGGGCTCATCTTCTTCCCACGGTACGATGACAAGGGCAAACCCAACCTCCAGGGGGTGAAGACGGCGAAACTCTCCATGAGCAGCGCCGTGAGCAGCGTCACGATGAGGCGGGCGTCCATCGACTTCGTGTGGGATGTGGGGAACGACAACCCCGAGGCCCTGACGGCGGGGAGAGCCGCCGAGAAGCTGGAGCTCGACCGGCTCATCAAGAGATCGGCGCAGCTCAACGAGGACAAGAGGAGGCTCGAAGGGGAGCTTCAGGCCGTTACGGACGAGCTTGCGACGATCAGCGCCCGTATCGAGGAGCTGCAGGGAAAATAGAGGACCGGATCGGTCGGTGAAGTATCGGGGCGATGGGCGTGCAGGGCACCTCGTCGCCCCTTTTTGTGGTACCATGAGGTCATCCTGTCCTTGGGGGGAGTGCCCATGATGAAGCGGATAGCCGTCTTGACCAGCGGCGGCGACGCCCCCGGCATGAACGCCGCAATTCGGGCCGTCGTCCGAACGGCGCTGTTCCACGGCATGGAGACCGTCGGCGTGATGCGCGGGTACGACGGGCTCATGGAAGGCGATTGCAGGATCCTGGAGAGCGCGTCCGTGGGCGGAATCGTCCACCGCGGCGGGACCATCCTGCGGACCTCCCGCAGCGACCGTTTCAAGACCGAGGACGGTCTGCGCGCCGCCCTGGTGCAGCTGGAGGATTGGAAGATCGACGCCCTGGTGGTGATCGGCGGGGACGGGACCTATCGGGGCGCCCACGCCCTCGGTGCCCTCGGCGTGCAGGTGATCGGCATCCCGGGCACCATCGACAACGACGTGACGGGCACCGACGTGACCATCGGGTTCGATACGGCGGTGAACACGGCCTTCCAGGCCATTCAGAAACTGCGCGACACGGCCAGCAGCCATGATCGCCTCTTCATCGTGGAGGTCATGGGGCGCGAGGCGGGCTTCCTGGCCCTCGAGGTGGCCGTCTCGGGGGGCGCCGAGTACGTCGCGGTGCCGGAGATCCCCCTGGATATGGAGAAGCTCTGCGAGCATCTGCACTACTCCCGCAAACGGGGAAAGACTCACTCCCTCATCGTCATCGCCGAGGGGGTCATGAGCGGCGCGGACCTGAAGAACAGGCTTCAGGACACGAGCGGCTACGACGCCAAGGTGACGGTCCTGGGCTACATCCAGCGGGGCGGCGGCCCCACGTCCTTCGACACGGTCCTGGCCTCGCGGATGGGGGGGCTCGCCGTGGAGTCCCTGTTGAAGGGGGAGTCGGGGAAGATGGTCTGCTCCGTGGGCGGACGCATGGTCCTGAGGCCTCTTGAGGAGGCGTGGGGCACACGGAAGCCCCTGAACCCGGAGCTGTTAGCCCTGGTCGACATCCTGGGCGTATGAGCGGCGCGGAGCGCACCCGAGGGGTCGGAGCCCTCATCGCGTCGGACCGGGGCCATCGAAAGGTCTCCTCGCTCTTTCGGGAGACCTATCTTGACGAGGCCGCCGGTTATCTCGTCGCCGCCTCGAAGATCGCCATCGTCACGGGATTTTTCGTCCCCGCCTGCGGCGCGCCGGAGACGGACGGGCCGGGCGGCTCCTCTGCCCTCGGCCGATGTCTCGCCCGCATGGGCAAGGACGTCCTGCTCTGCACCGACGCCCTCTGTGCGCCGGCCCTCCGTCGGTGTTCGGATGCGATCGGCGGGCCGGAGGTCCGAGTGGTCTCGTCGGGCGAGGACATCCTGGCCACGGGGGCGGATGCCCTGGTCTTCGTCGAGCGTCTCGGGCGGGCGCGGGACGGCCGGTACTACAACATGCGGGGAGAGGACGTCTCGGTCCACGCGGTGTCGCTGGACTCGGCGGCCCTGCTCGCCGCCGCAAGGGGAATTCCCGTGATCGCCGTGGGCGACGGAGGGAATGAGACGGGGATGGGCAACTTCCTCGAGGCCCTGGAGGTTCTTCTGCCGGAATACGGCCCCTGCCTCAGCTCCGTGGGCGCCACGGTGACGCTGCCTGTTGACGTATCGGACTGGGGAGGGTACGCTCTCTGCGTCCCGCTCTCCCTGCCGGGGGGGCGGTGGCTCGGGCCCCATCCGGAGGAGATAGGAGCCATGCTCGAGGCCCTCGTGCGCGAGCGCGCCGTGGACGGCGTGACCAGGCGGGGCGAGCTCACGGTGGACGGTTTTCCTCTGGAGGTCCATCAGACCGTCGTCCGGATTCTTCGGGCGATGGTCGGCGCATAGGCCCGTGCGCCGGACAAGGTGCGCGAAAAGAGTTTCTTTCACCCGCACTCTTGCCAATCATCGATGGCGGTGGGTATAATGGCGAAAAGTGGACGAGTGTTCCTTCTCACAACAGGGTGTGTCCTTGCCGCGCTTCTGGTATTTTCTTTCTGGACGGTCCGTTCGAATAAAGCCGCCGGTTCCTTCGAAGTGCATAATGTCGTGCTGAGGGAGGAGGTGGAGGCGAACGGCAGCTTCCATGGCGGAAACAGCCGGTTTGTCTATGGGATACGGCAGATATGTCTCCGGTTCGACTTCGCCCGGGCCACGGGCGGGGATTCGGTTCAGGTGCAGTGGTTTTTCAGGGGGCATCCCATCCATTCGGAGTCGATCCGCCTCCCGTCGGGAGACGGGTCAAAGACGCTGTGCCTCCTTCAGGAGGAGGGCTTCCCTCTGCCCAGCGGCCCCTACTCGGTTGGGATATCGGTCTACGACAAAGTGCTCTCCGACATGGCCTTCGAGATCGTCAGAGAGTGACCTTTCCGGTGTTCAGCGTTCCACCCCGCAACGAGGAGGCGACGATAGCCTCCGTTTCCCCCTTTCCCCGTGCGACGGCACGGGGGGTATTTCGAAGCACGCCCGGGCGTTCGGCCCCGGGAGAGAGGATGTGTGATGCCAGTGTCTGACAACAGCCGGGAGAACGCGGTGGTGGAGCAGGACAGAGAGGAGCGCGACGAGCGGGTGGAGGTCCCCGAGGCTCAGCCGCGGGTCGCTCCCAAGCCGCGGCATACCTACGGCCAGCTGGCCGGGATCCTTGCGGCCGATCTGCGGAAGATAGCAAGGGACCTTGCCATACCGGGCGCGTCGTCCCTCCGGAAGGACGACCTCATCATCGCCATCCTGAAGGCTCAGGCGGAGGCCCTGAACTACCGGTTCGGCGGCGGCACGCTGGAGGTCCTGCCCGAGGGGTACGGCTTCCTTCGCCCCAAGGGACTCCTTCCCAGCGACCACGATGTGTACGTCTCCGCCTCTCAGGTGCGGCGGTTCGGCCTTCGCAACGGCGACGTCATCTGGGGCCTGGTCCGGCCGCCCCGCGACTCGGAGCACTACGAGGCTCTGCTGCGCGTCGAGATGGTCAACTTCTCGGACCCCGAGGCGGCCCGGCGGCGGCCCCACTTCGGCGCTATCACGCCCATCTTCCCCGACGAGATGCTCGTCCTCGAGACGGACCCCAAGGAGATCTCCACGCGCCTCGTGGACCTCTTCTCCCCCATAGGCAAGGGGCAGCGCGCCCTGCTCGTCTCTCCCCCCAAGGCCGGAAAGACGACCATGCTGAAGAAGATCGCCAACGCCGTGACGGTCAACTACCCCGACATCATCCTCATGGTGCTCCTCATCGACGAACGGCCCGAAGAGGTGACGGACATGACCCGGTCCGTGGACGGCGAGATCATCGCCTCCACCTTCGACCGGCCGGCCGACGAGCACCTCCGCGTTGCGAACCTGGCCCTCGAGAAGGCGAAGCGCCTCGTTGAGGCGGGCAAGGACGTGGTGCTGCTCCTGGACTCCATCACCAGGCTGGCCCGGGCGTCGAACCTCGTGGTCCCGCCCTCGGGCCGAACGCTGTCCGGCGGCATGGACCCGTCGGCCCTCTACTTCCCGAAGCGCTTCTTCGGAGCGGCCCGGAACATCGAGGAGGGAGGCAGCCTCACGATCGTGGGCACGGCGCTGATCGACACGGGCAGCAGGATGGACGACGTCATCTACGAGGAGTTCAAGGGGACGGGCAACATGGAGCTCCATCTGTCGCGGAAGCTCTCGGAGCAGCGGATATTCCCCGCCATCGACATCACGAGGTCCGGGACGAGGCGCGAGGAGCTGCTCATCGGCGAGGACGAGCTGAGCCGGATATGGCTCCTCCGCCGTCGCATCGTGAACGTGGACGAGGCGGGGGCGCTGAACCTGATCATCGACAAACTGCGCCAGACGCCGACGAACCGCGATTTCCTGTCGACGATCAAGAAATCATAGGGTACAATAGCAGGATAGGTTGAAAAGAACGGGGTACGCGTACAAGGAGGACGAGGAGATGAAGAAGGCATACGGGTCTTCGTTCCCCGCGGAGCAGGAGGATATCTCCCGCCCGACGGAGGCGAAGAGAAAGCCCGGACGCGGTTCGGACTCCGAGAGAACGAGTTTCCTGGCGATTATCACCCTGATGCTCAGCCTGACGGTCTTCTTCCTGGTGGACGGCTCGGACCGAACGGAGGGCATCGCTTGGGGCAACTTGGTGGAGAACGGCAAAATACTGCCGGCATCAGGCTTCGTCGTCATGGATATGTCCGACCTCCTCTCCGACGGCTCGTCGGAGAGCGATCTGTCGGAGGAGGAGGGCGCGGAGGACGTGCCCATGGAGGCGGACGACATCCTGTCGGCCTGGAGGGCTCCGTCGCGGAACCGGAACTATGAATGGCAGTGGCCCGACCGAGTCGTGATGCGCGCCGAGTCCGAAGGGGTAGCCGCCCAGCCGGCGGACGACTCCCGGACCTCCCGCCTCGACGGCTTCAAGATCGTGGTCCCCGACCCTCTGCCCAAGGGCATGACCTTTGCAGGGACGCCGGGCAACCAGATACTCCCCGTGGAGGATCTGCGTTTCAGCTCCTTCATCTCCGCCCTGCCTCTGCCGAAGGAGTTCTCGAACGAGACCCTCGCCAAGAGCGCCCCGAAGATCGTCCCCCTTCCCGGACAGCCCGCCATCCCGGCGAACAAAGCCGCCATGAGCTACGACTCCGTGGTCCTGAGCGTCTTCGAGAGCGGCGCATCGCTGCCCGACGACGGGGCGGCGGACACGCCGGACCCCGAGGAGGAGATCGTCCTCACGGAGGTCAAACCCCAGTGGCGGGAGCACGTGGTCAAACAGGGCGAGACCCTGTCCACCATCGCGGCCCTGTACAGCGTCTCCATCGCCGATATCATGAAGGCCAACGAGCTGAAGAACGCCAACCGTCTGGCTCAGAAGCAGCTGCTTCTCGTTCCGAACGACGGCGCATCGGTGGACGCCACCCTCGAGGAGGTCCTCACCCGTAAGGGGCGGGTCCTGGCCGCGAAGGAGACGGTCACCCCCGTGCAGGTGACGAAGTACACCGTGGCGAAGGGGGACACCCTCTGGTCCATCGCCAGCGCCGAGAACCTCGAGATCGACACCCTCTACGGGTCGAACAACCTCAAGAACCCCGACATGCTCAAGCCGGGGCTGGTCCTCCGCATCCCCGACCAGGACGGAATGTTCTACGTCGTCCGCAGCGGCGACACCCTCGCGACGATAGCGAAGCGGTACGGCATCACGGCCGACATGATCCGGAAGGCGAACGCCCCCGAGGCCACGAAGACGCTGGCGAAGGGCGCGGAGATTTTTCTGCCCGGGGCCCGCACCGAGGCGGTGCAGGAGGCCGCGCCTAAAAAGCCGGCGGGTACGGGGTCCTCGTCCAGGACGACGACCGTCGCCTCGACGTCGGGCGCATCGCGGAGCTACAAGTGGCCGGTGATCGGGAAGATCAACAGCCCCTTCGGCTGGCGGCGTCACCCCGTGACGCGGCGCCGGGACTTCCACACGGGCGTGGACATCAAGGCCCCGAGAGGCCGGAGCATCAAGGCCGCCAAGGGGGGCCGCGTGGAGTACTCCGGCTGGATGGGCGGCTACGGCCGAGTGGTGGTCATCAAGCATAACGACGGGAACTCGACGCTCTACGCCCACTGCAACGCCCTCTCCGTCCGGAAGGGGCAGACCGTGGCCCAGGGGCAGCAGGTCGGCACCGTGGGGACCAGCGGACGGACGACGGGGCCGCATCTTCACTTCGAGGTCCGCCAGGGGAAAGGGCCGGTGAACCCGCTGAAATTGCTGCGGTAGCTCCCTGAACGGGAGCGGCCGCAGGGTCGTCGCTTTTTGGACCGGGGGACCTCCTGGTCCAAGTTTTTTGGGTGGTTGCACCTCAGACGGGAGGACAGGGAAAACTATGGCGAAGTATGTCTTTATAACGGGAGGGGTCGTCTCGTCCCTCGGCAAGGGGATCTCCGCGGCGTCCCTGGGCGTGCTCCTGAAGAAGCGGGGGCTTCGGGTCTCCATCATCAAGCTCGACCCCTATCTGAACGTGGACGCCGGGACCATGAACCCCTTTCAGCACGGCGAGGTCTTCGTGACGGACGACGGCGCCGAGACGGACCTCGACCTCGGCCACTACGAGCGCTTCATCGACGAGTCCCTGTGCGCCGACAACAACGTCACCACGGGCAAGATATACTCCGCGGTGATCGCGAAGGAGCGGCGGGGGGACTACCTCGGCGGGACGGTGCAGGTCATCCCCCACATCACCAACGAGATTCAGGAGCGGATACTGCGGGCCGGAGAGGACAGGGACATCGTCATCGCCGAAATCGGCGGGACCGTGGGCGACATCGAGGGGCAGCCCTTTCTCGAGGCGATTCGTCAGATGGCCGCCCGCGTCGGGCGCGAGAACGTCCTCTACTGTCACGTGACCCTCGTCCCCTGGCTCGAGGCCGCCCGGGAACTGAAGACCAAACCCACGCAGCACAGCGTCCAGGAGCTGCGCCGTATCGGCATCATCCCCCACATCCTGATCTGCCGCTCCCACTATGCGATCGAGGAGGGCATGAGGGACAAGATGGCCCTCTTCTGCAACGTGCCCCCCGAGGCCGTGATCCAGTCCCTGGACGAACCGACGATCTACAAGGTGCCCCTGAGCCTCTACGAGCAGGGGTTCGACCGCCTCGTCCTGCGGGAGCTGTCCGTCCCCTGCCTGAAGGAGCCCGACCTCTCGGACTGGAGCCGGGTCGTGGACGGCTTCTGCTCACCGGAACGGAACGTGGAAATCGCCATGGTCGGAAAGTACACGAACCACAAGGATGCCTATCTGAGCGTCGTGGAGGCCCTCTATCATGCGGGTATCCATCACGGCGCCAAGGTTCACATCCGGTCCGTGGAGGCCGGGGACATCGAGGCCAAGGGAGGAGGCGACGTGCTGGACGGAGTGGACGGAATCCTGGTCCCTGGCGGTTTCGGCGTCCGGGGCATCGAGGGAAAGATCGCCGCCGCCCGATACGCCCGGGAGCGGAACATCCCCTACTTCGGACTGTGCCTGGGGATGCAGGTGGCCGTGGTGGAGTTCGCCCGCCACGTCTGCGGTCTGCCCGGCGCCAACAGCTCCGAATTCGACCCGGGGTGCACCAACCCCGTGATACACTTGATGGAGGAGCAGACCCGGGTCTGCGACATGGGCGGGACCATGCGCCTCGGCGCCTACCCCTGCGCCCTTGTGCCCGGGACGAAGGCCGCCGAGGCCTACGGTGTGACCCAGGTTTCGGAGCGCCATCGCCACCGGTACGAGCTGAACAACGACTACAGGAAGCGGCTCGAGGAGAAGGGGATGGTGGTCTCGGGCCTGTACAGGGAGAAGAACCTTGTGGAGATCGTGGAGCTTCCCGGGCATCCATGGTTCGTGGGGGTGCAGTTCCACCCGGAGTTCCGTTCCCGTCCCGTCAAACCCCATCCGCTGTTCATGGGCTTTGTGGGCGCGGCGGTACAGAGTGCACAATCGAATGCGAGGAGGGGACAGTGATGAAAAAGAGCGTTCTCGGGCTTGCGCTGGCAGCCCTGATCATTCTGGGCGCAGGAGCGGCCCTTGCGGCGGACGACCCGAACTTCACCATAGGCGAGGTGGAAAACCTCCTCTACGGGGAGCTTCGGACGGGCAGCCTGGTGGAGCGGATCAACGCCGTGGAGCGGGAGCTCTTCGGACGGGAGTTGCCGGGCAGCGTGGCGGATCGCCAGGTGGCCCTGCTGAACTTCATAACGAAGGGGGCCGTCCAGCAGCCCTCCATGTTCTTCAAGCTGGGCGTCGCCGAGTGGGTCCTGAGCCAGAAGATCGATCCCTTCATGCCCGTGGTGCGGAGGGTGGAACGCCTCGAGATCCAGCTTGACGGAACACCTCAGGTGGATCGGCCCGTGGCCATGCGCCTGGAGCGGGTGCTCGGGCTTCTGGTGGGCGACGGCGTGCCCATGGAGGAGCAGGACCTCGCGGCCGGGACGGTGTTGAGGGCCTCCACCTACGAGGCCATATCGCCCACGAACGTCAAGGAGGGCGACGTGATCCGGATGAACCTCGAGTCCACCGTCAAGGTCGGGACGAGCCTCGTGGCCCCCAGGGGCAGCATCGTGGAGGCCGTGGTGACGAAGGTCACCAAGCCCAGGAGCTTCGGACGTCCGGGCGAGGTGCAGTTCGCGGTGAACAAGCTCATCCCCCTCGGTCCCGAGGAGATCGCCCTGACCGTGGGGCAGAGGGCAGAGGCCGCCATGAAGGCGGAGTCCGCCCAGCTTGCGGCGGCTGGAACGAGCCTTGTGGGGCTGGTCCTCCTCGGCCCCGTGGGCCTTGTGGGCGGCTTCCTGGTCCGCGGGGACGTGAAGGAGATCCCCGCCGGAGCGGTGACCTTCGCCGAGACGGCATCGGCCATGAGGGTGTCGGCCTACCCGGTGCCCGAGTCGCTGCAGAGCCTTCTCGCCCAGGAGGACCCGGTCATCGTGCCCGAACCGGGGGCAGATCAGGGCGAGCAGAAGAAAGATACACCGTCCGAGCCGGTGCATCGGGGCGAGGGGTATTGATTTTTCGCCCCATCGGCAGGGCTTAGAGGAGCGGTTTCAGGCGTGGCCAAGAGGCGAGCGGCCCTTCGTTCCGGTACCCTGAGGCGGATTCTGGTGGTGGCGGTCGTCCTCCTCTCTCTGGCCTATTTCACGCGGGAGGCCCTGCGGGATCTGGCGTTGGAGTTCACCGCCGGACGGATTCCCAAGGGCATTCCCGACTCCATCCTGGAGAATATCTCCGTGGAGCGGACCCTCGACGCGGGGGTGGCGTCCGCCCGCATCGGGAAGATCGAGCGGGGCGCCGATTGGGCCACGCTCTACGACATCGACGGCACCATGGACATGACCAACGGCCAGCGGTGGACGCTCAAGGCCCCTACCGGCCGGTTCTTCGACGAGAAGAGGGAGGCGGACCTCACGACGCCCACGGGCACCATGACGGGCGACGGTCTGTTCTTCAACTACGCCGCTCCCGTCGCGTCGTGGAGTCAGGCCTCGGGACGGATCGTCTTCGCTCGGGGCTTTCGCGCCTGGGGACCCAGCGGATCCCTGGAGGGACAACACATGGAGCTGCTGCCCGAGGGGATCGTCGAGGTCTCCCAGGGAGCGGTCCTGATCTGGACGGAGAGCGAAGGAGAGCGCAAGTGAGACGGACAGCCTGTTGCAGCCTGATGATCGCAGCACTGTTTCTGATGCAGGTTCTCTCCTCTCCGGCCGCCGGCGCGGCGGAGGAGAGCAAGGTCATTCTGGACGCGGACAGGGTCCTCTACCACCAGGAGACGGGCGTGGCCGAGGCCGAAGGGAGCGTCCACCTCCGGAACGAGGAGATCCAGGTCTACGCCCCCCGCATGGAGTACCAGACGGAAGAGCAGATGGCCTTTGCCTCGGCGAAAGAGGGGGGCACGGTGACCATCTTCTACGGCCCGAACAAGTTCACGGGCGATACGCTCCAGTACGACCTGGCCTCCCGGGAGGGGGTCCTCACGAACGCCACGGGGGACATCCCGGCGGGCATGAGGGGCGGAGTCGTCTTTCTCCGGGGCAAGGACCTGAGCGTGGCTCCTTTCGACACGGCCCTGGAGAAGAAGTGGATGGCCCGGAAGTACGCCCGGAAGGTGACGGACACCGAGGGGCTGGTGGCCCGCTGGGACGACGTGGCCCTGACGACCTGCACCGATGAGACGCCGCACTACCATCTCACCACGAAGCGCCTCGTGGTCATCCCGGGCGTCCGGGTCATAGCGAGGAACCCCCGGGTGTACCTGGGCGGCAACTTTATCTTCTCCTACCCCTTCGACTACGTGGTCTCCCTCCGGGAGAGGGAGCGCCTCTTCGGCATCTTCCTCCCGAGCGTGGTCTACGACACGCACAAGGGGATCGGGTACTCCCTCGCCGGGCCCTACGCCTGGGACAGGGGGCAGCTGAACATGGCTTTCCGCTACTGGTCCAAGGTGGACTTCGAGGCCAGGGTGGGAGTCTCGCAGCGTCTGGGGTCCAACATGAGCGCCTTTGCCTGGTGGGACTACTCCTACGACAAGGACCTGAAGGAGAAGGAGAGCCGCGCCTCCTGGGGCGTCAACGCCTGGATGAACCGGTGGACGGCCTCCCTCGTCTGGTCCTGGAGGGAGAAGCTGGAGATCGCGAAGGACTTCGGCAACACCTACCGGAACGTCCTGAACCGGATGCCCGAGTTCACGGTGTCGAGCCCCTGGTTCACCTATGAGAGCGTGCCGGAGTTCTCCTGGCGGGTGCGGGCCTACTGGGGCGACTACGAGACGAAACGGCCCCTCGGAGGCTTCGTCAACTCGTCCCAGCGCCTCGTGGGCGACGTCCAGGCCCAGTACATCGTCCGGAAGGGCGACATCCGCCCCTTCTGGAGGGGGCAGTACCGCTACTTCACCTACTCGGAGTCCAACGCCCGGGGCGATGACCAGCAGGAGATCTTCAGCTCCTGGCTCGGCCTCAGGACCCATATCGGCGACATAGACCTCGCGGTGGCCTGGTTTGTCGAGGATGTGACGGGCCGCTCCCCCATGAGCTGGGACTACGCCGCCGACCGGGAGATTTTCTACGGCGAGCTGGGCTTCCCGCTGGGGAGGAACTTCTACGTGTCGGCGCTGGCGGCCTACGACCTGAAGCGATCCCGGATGGGCGAGATCGGCTACAAGGTCGCCCTGGACTACGACTGCACGCGGTGGGAGCTCATCTACAGGGACGATATGGTGGGCGATGACGATTGGGTGAGCCTGCGGTTCG
>CALCQG010000117.1 GCA_937897575.1 uncultured Synergistales bacterium
CGGGTTCCCTTTGTCCGCATGGAGGCGGGGACCAATCTGATCGGCGGGCAGCCCTGGTCGCTGGCCAACTTCGAGGAGGTCGCCGACATATGCAAAGCCCATGGCACCCCCCTCGTCCTGGACGCCTCCCTTCTGGCGGACAACCTGTACTTCATCAAAGTGCGCGAGACGGCGCAGAGAGGCTCCTCCATCCGGGCGATCACTCGCCGCATCGCCGAGCTCTCGGATATCATCTACTTCTCGGGGCGAAAGCTGGGCTGCGCACGCGGAGGGATGATCATCACCAACGACAGGAGGGCCTACAACGGCATGCGCCCGCTCATCACCCTTTTCGAGGGGTTTCTGACCTACGGCGGCATGTCCGTCCGGGAGATCGAGGCCATGGCCGTCGGCCTGGAGGAGACGATGGACTTCGACATGGTACGCCAGGGGCCCGAGTTCATCCAGTTCATGGCGGACGAACTCATACGGCACGGGATCCCCGTCGTGACGCCGGCGGGCGGCCTGGGTTGCCATCTGAACGCCCGGGAGTTCCTGCCTCACCTGTCGCCCTTCGACTACCCGTCGGGAGCTCTGGCCGCCGCCCTGTACATCGCCGGAGGGATCCGGGGAATGGAGCGGGGGACGCTCTCCGAGGAGCGAAACCCCGACGGGAGCGAGCACCCGGCCGACGCCGAACTCCTGCGTCTGGCGATGCCCCGGCGGGTCTTCACCGCCTCCCAGATCAAGTACGCCGTCGACCGGATCGCGTGGTTGTTCGAGAACCGGGACCTCGTCGGCGGTTTGGAGTGGGTGGAGGAACCGAAAAACCTGCGGTTCTTCACCGGTCGTCTTCGAGCAAAGGGAGGCTGGCAGCAGGAGCTCTGCGCCGCCTTCCGGCGTGACTTCGGCGACAGTCTCTGAGCGGCCTCGACAAGGTGAGGAGGACGGGCTCGGGGAGAACCGTCCTCCTCTTCGGTTCATCATAAGGCAGTATGCGGCTCCCGTCCGCGCCCGGTACGGCGTGCCCTACTCCACCCAGTAGTTGGGGGCCTCCTTGGTGACCACCACGTCGTGGGGGTGATTTTCGCGCACCGAGGCCGCCGTGACGCGGATGAACCTGGCTTTTTGCTGAAGGGCGGGGATGTCCTCGGCCCCCACATAGCCCATGCCCGAGCGCAGGCCGCCGGCAAGCTGAAAGACCACGGCCGAGAGGGACCCTTTGTGCGGAGCGAGACCTTCGATCCCCTCGGGGACGAGCTTGTCGCCCGTCGACCCCTCCTGAAAGTACCGGTCCTTGCTGCAGCCGTCCTTCATGGCGCCGAGGGACCCCATGCCCCGATAGCTCTTGTAGGACCGTCCGCGGTAGATGATGGGTTCGCCCGGGCTCTCCTCCGTCCCGGCGAACAGGGAGCCGATCATGACCGTATCCGCCCCTGCGGCAAAGGCTTTGACGATATCCCCCGAGTAGCGGATGCCTCCGTCGGCGATCACCTTCTTGCCCATGGCGTGCGCCTTCTGGGCCACGTTGAGGACGGCGGAGAGCTGGGGAACACCTATTCCGGCGATGATGCGCGTCGTGCAGATGCTGCCCGGCCCCACGCCCACCTTGACGGCGTCGACGCCGGCTTCGATGAGCGCCTCCGCCGCCTCGGCGGTGGCGACGTTGCCGCCGATGAGCGGGACGTCCGCATACGTCGCCCTCAGCTGCCGGATCGCCTCGACGACCTTGGATGAATGGCCGTGGGCCGTGTCCACCACGAGGACGTCCACCCGGTTCTTCACGAGCGCCTCGGCCCTCTCCATGAAGCCCGAGCCGACGCCGATGGCGGCGCCTACCCTCAGGCGGCCGCCATCGTCCTTGGCCGCCTGGGGAAAGTCCTTCGCCTTCTGGATGTCCTTGATGGTGATGAGCCCTTTCAGGATGCCCTCGGAGTCCACGATGGGCAGTTTCTCGATCTTGTACTTCATGAGGATCGTCTGGGCGTCGTCGAGGGTCGTGCCCTCGGCCGCCGTGACGAGCCCTTCGCTGGTCATGATGTTCCGTATGGGCTGTATCACGTTCGTGACGAAACGGAGGTCCCTGTTCGTGATGATGCCCACCAGCTTCATCCGCTGGTCCACGATGGGGACCCCCGAGATGTGGTAGTGCTCCATGAGGTTGATGGCCTCCTCCACCCTGTCGTCGGGGTGGAGGAAGAAGGGATCCACGATGACCCCCGACTCGGAGCGCTTGACCACGTCCACCTCGCGGGCCTGTTTTTCGATGGTCATGTTCCTGTGCACGATCCCGATGCCGCCCTCGCGGGCCATGGCGATGGCGAGGCGGGACTCGGTCACCGTGTCCATGGCGGCGCTGCAAAGAGGCAGGTTGAGCACTATGGACTCCGTCAGGTTGCTTCGGACGGAGACCTCCGCCGGGACAACCTGGCTGGTCCTCGGTTCGAGCAGGACGTCGTCGAACGTAAATCCTTCATAGGGTGCGAATCGTGACTCTGGGTTCATAGCGAAGGCCTCCATTTTTCTGCGTGTTTGCGAAATTGTACGTCTTCATCGGGGACATGGCAACCGCCCCGTCGCCTTTTTCATTCCGAAGGGTCAGAAGTCCTCCCCGGACAGCCAGGCGGGCGCCGACAGCGTCACGACCATGTGACTGACCACCGAACAGCACTGCCCAACGTTCCCCTCGCCCTCCCCCGACTTGACCTTGAGGTTCATCTTCCCCCGCCACGAAGGCGGGAGCGCCCCGTCCATGGCCGACAGCATGACCGACACGTAGGGCGCGAGGCGGGGTTCCTGGGCGATGAGCACCCCGTCGGCCCACTCCATGGTCCACCCCAGGGCCTGAACGCTCCGTGCCGTATCCTCGAGAAAGAACAGGCTGTCCCGGTCCTTGTGCCCGGGGCAACTGGCGGGGTACAGCGTCCCGATGTCCCCGAGCCCCGAGGCTCCGAGAAGGGCATCGCACAGTGCGTGAACCATCGCGTCCCCGTCGGAGTGCCCGAGAACGCCGAGGGGAAAGCCGGGGATGAGGACGCCCCCGAGGAGAAGCTTCCGTCCTGGGACCAGGGGGTGAACGTCGTATCCCATGCCCGTCCTGAAACTTTTCTGCGCAAGGGACCGGGCAAAGGTGAGGTCCTCGGGCCACGTGATCTTCATGTTGCAACGATCGCCCTCCACCGCCGTCAGCTTCCCGCCGGCGGCGTGCCATGCCTCCGCCTCGTCCTTGACCCCCGCGCCGAAGGTACTGAGTGCCTTCTCCAGCTCCAGCCTGTGAAAACACTGGGGCGTCTGCGTCAACCCCACTCCCTCCCTCGGGCAGGGGGTGGGCTCGCCCGCCTCATCGATCCGCTTCAGCGCGTCGGACAGAGGGAGGAGGGGGACGACCCCGCGCTCCTCCGAGGCCGCCGCCACGACCCGTCTGCAGAGCGCCTCCGTCAGGAAGGGGCGCGCTCCGTCATGAACGAGGACGAAGTCCCCTGTGGCCGCCCGAAGACCCTGGAGGACGGACCGGGAACGTTCCGCTCCGCCCGCGGTGACCGTCCATGGGAACGAAAAGGGGCGAAGGGCCGCCTCCGCCTCCGCCTCACAGCCTGCGGGGACCACGAAGACCCCTTCGTGAATCGCCCCGGCCGCGAAGAGCCGCTGCGCAATCACGGCGGACCACAGCCAGAGGGGCCGTCCGCCAAGGAGCAGGAACTGTTTTGCCGTCGCCTCTCCCATTCTGCTGCCCTGCCCCGCGGCAACGACAACGAGAGAGAAGGTTGTCGTCACGACCGGACTTCCCTCTTGATCCGACCGAAGACCATACGCCCCGCGGAGGTCTGGAGCATGGAGGTGACCACCACTTCGACCCGCTTCCCGACGGCCCATTCGCCGTCCTCCACCACGAACATCGTCCCGTCATCGAGATACCCCACGCCCTGGTTCGCCTCCTTCCCTTCGCGGATGATGTCGATCACGATGGTCTCGCCGGGCAGAAGCACGGGCTTCAGCGCATTGGCGAGGTCGTTGACGTTCAGGACCTGGATGCTCTGGATCTGGGCCATCTTGTTCAGGTTGTAGTCCGTCGTGAGAATCTGCGCATCGATCTTCTCCGCCAGAGCGAGGAGCCCGCTGTCCACGGAGTCGACCTTGAGGTCTTTCAGCTGGACATCCCCTATCTCGATGTCGAGCGACGGGACACGCTGCAGTTGGCTGGCCACGTCGAGCCCCCGCCGCCCCCTCGTCCTCCTCGCCGGATCCGTCGAGTCGGCGACGGCCTGCAGTTCGAGGAGCACGAATCTGGGGATAATGATAAGCCCCTCGAGAAAGCCCGTCTTCGCTATGTCCAGGACACGGCCGTCGATGATCACGCTCGTGTCGAGGACCTTCTTCTTGGCGCACCAGGCCCCCTCCTCGGGATAGGGAGCCTCGGCACTCCGCCCCTTGACGGACTGGCCTCTGGCACCGGCCAGCCGTTCACGAAGCCCGTGGATGGGTGCGAGCACATGCTTCAGATCGTTCTGGCGCCGCATCATCGTTCGAGCCCCCAGATAGCCGCAGACGAGGTTCAACACCACCGCGAGATAGCTGCTGAAGGGCAGCCCCGCAAGGGGCATGGCGATGAGATTCGCCACGAGGAGGCCGACCACCATCCCGACGGTTGCCGACGCGATCTCCCCCCAGCTCGTGTTCGTGAGGTGCCGCTCCAGCAGGGAGCCGAGGAAGCCGAGAAGTCGAAGAAAGAGCGGAGTGAGGAGGAGCCCGATCAATGAGAATAAAGACACGGAGAGTATGGTGATGAGGATTTTTCCCGGGAGCCACATGGGAAGCCACAGAGTTCCGGCGCTGAACCATCGTTCCGGTATGAGGGGATAGAGCATCTGGGCGACCTGTGCCCCGATCGTCCCTCCGACGAGGAGCAGCAGGCCGGAAAAAATAATTTTGACCGCCTTTCCAAAGCCTTCCGTCATAGTATCACCTCTCTTTGTTGTTCTGTGGTTCTGTGCCGCGCAAAACGAACTGCCATTCCTCTCTCTCCAGCACCGTGGCCCCGATCAGTCCCGCCCTCTCGCCCGGACGCGCGCCTCAAGGGCCGCCAGCAGGGTCGTCCTGTCGGCGAATTCGATGCTCCCGCCCACGGGCAGGCCGTAGGCGATCCGGGATATCGTCACATCGCAGCTCTCCAGGTGCTGCACGACCGTATGGTACGTGAGATCGCCCTCGATCTTCGGGTTCGTCGCGACGATCACCTCCTCCGTCCCCTCCTCTTCGATGCGCCGCGCCAACTTCGCGAGCGTCTCGTCGTCCAGGTCCTCCCCTTCAAGGGGCGAGATTCGCCCTCCGAGCACGTGATACACCCCGGAGAAGACCTCCGCCTGCTCGATGCTGATAAGGTCCTCCACCGTCTCCACGACACAGAGCGTCCTGCGGTCGCGCAGCACGTCGGAACAGATGGCGCACGGGTCCGAGTCGGTGATGTTCCCGCAGCGGGAGCAGGTGCGGATGCGCTCCTTGAGGACGGCCAGGTTCTCCGACAGCTCTTGGGCAAAGGACGGCGGCTGTTGCAGAATGAAGAAGGCCATCCGCCGGGCTGTCTTCGCTCCGACGCCCGGGAGCTTGCGGAACAGGGCCGTTATTTTCTCGAAGGGATCGGGGAAGGCCACGCCCGTCACTCCCTAGAACAGGCCCATGGAGCCAAGCCCGCCGGTGATGCGCCCCATCTTTTCCTCGGCCAGCTGCTTGCTCCGGCGAAGAGCGTCGTTGACGGCCGCCAGGATGAGGTCCTCGAGCATCTCCACGTCCGCCTCCTCGAAGATCTGCGGGTCGACGCGCACGGCGACCACATCGCCCTGGCCGGTAGCCGTCACGGTGACCATGCCGCCGCCCGCGCTCCCGTCCACCCGATCGTTGCCCAGCTCCTCCTGAACCTTCGCCATATCCGCCTGCATCTTCTGAGCCTGTTTCATGATCTTGTTCATGTTCCCCATGCCGCCCATGGCCAAATCAACCACGCTCCTTCTCGTACATCAGTGATGGTACTCTATGCCCCGGATCAGCGTACACGCCCGATAGATCTGCTCGAGCAGGACCACAAGGCACAACTCATGGGGCAACGTCATACATGAGAGGGAGAGCAAGGCATCCCCCCTCTGCCGAACGCTGCCATCCAACCCGAAGCCACCCCCCACGACGAGGACGACTCGGCCCTCCGCCCCGGAAAGGCGTCCGGAAAACCACTGCGCGAAGGACGGGCTGTCGTACTGCGATCCGCGCTCGTCCAGGACGATCGCGTAGTCCCGCTCTCGGATCCTCTTCAGGATATCCTGCCCCTCCCGCTCCACCCTGCGTGCGGGGGAGGGGTCCTTCCCCTCCGGGACCCACTGGAGCTCCGCGGGAAAAAAGGGCTGTATCCATCGAAGATAGCCCTCCGCCAGGGATGCGCAGTGCGTATTCCTCGGCCTTCCGACACTAAGGATACTGATTTTCATGGGACCTGTCCAGCGTGAACTCCCTGTTCGAAGAGGCGGTTTTGCGCTTTCTCTGCCCTACCCGCTTCGCCACGAATTTTTCCTGCCGCTCCCGCTCCGACAGGATCTCCTCGATCCGCTTCGCCTCCTCCACGAGGGAGGGGAGCACCACGTGTTTCAGGGTATTGATCTTCAGATTCGTCCTGGACAG
>CALCQG010000118.1 GCA_937897575.1 uncultured Synergistales bacterium
GCCCTGCGCGCCATGGGCCTCGGTCGTCCTCTGCTCCTCCTCAGAATTCCCATGATCAGCGAACTGCCCTGGGTCCTGGACGTAGCGGACTGCAGCCTCGTCAGCATGGCCGAGACGGTCCGCGCGATGGAGCGAGGGTGTGCGGCGGCGGGCACGACCCATGAGGTGATCGTCATGATCGACCTTGGAGACCTCCGGGAGGGGCTCTGGCCCGACCGGACGGAGAGAGTGTGCGAAGCCCTGCGCGCCTGCCCCAGAGTGCGCTGCCGCGGCTTCGGCGCGAACTTCGGGTGCTTCGCCGGCGTTCTGCCCACGAAGAAGAAGCTCGAGGAGCTCCTCGCCGTCGCGCGGACGATGGAGCAGGCGCTCGGGTACCCCCTGAGGACCGTGTCGGGAGGGTCCACGTCATCCCTCGTCCTGCTCGATCGGGGCGAGATCCCCCGAGGAGTGAACCACCTCCGCATCGGCGAGGGGATACTCCTCGGGACGGACGTCACCTCGTCGCGCGTCATCCCCTGGCTCCGTCAGCGGACCATGTACCTCGAGGCCGAGGTCGTCGAAGTGCTGCGGAAGCCCTCCGTCCCGGTGGGCGATGTGGGCAGGGACGCCTTCGGCGGGACGCCGGTCTTTGAGGACAAGGGGGAGCGCCTTCGGGCGATCGTCGCCGTCGGCCGGCAGGATGTTCGCATCGAAGGCCTCCGCCCGGAGCGGGACGGCGTTGCCGTGCTGGGCGGCTCAAGCGATCATCTTCTGCTCGACGTGGAGGACGCCGTCCCGGCGGTCTCCCCGGGCGAGACGCTGCGCTTCTTCCCCGACTACGGTGCCATGCTCGCCCTGTCCACGTCGCCCTATGTGGACTTCGAAATGGTATAGTTACATCGGTGGGAGAACTCATTCATCTTCGGAGACGGGACATGTTCGATTTTTTCGACTGGCAGGATATCATCGACATCGTCGTCATCACGATCGTCGTGTACAATCTTCTTCAGCTCATCGTGGGAACGAGGGCTGTACAGCTTGTCCGCGGCCTCCTCATCATCGGCGTCTTCGCCGCCGCGGCGCGCATCTTCGACCTGCGGACCCTCTCCTGGTTTTTGGGCAAGGCCCTCGGGGTGCTCGTCGTCGCCATCCCAATCGTCTTCCAGCCTGAACTGCGCAAGATGCTCGAGGAGCTCGGACGGGGCGGAGGGCTGTGGCAGAGGGGGAAGAAGGCGCAGGCCAGGGCGGAGAGCCTCAGCCACGAGGTCGCGCGGGCCATCAGCTACCTCAAGGGGCAGAAGATCGGAGCCCTGATCGTCCTTCAGCGCCGGACGGGACTGAAGGACTTCTGGCAGACGGCCATCCGGCTGAACGCCGACATCTCCCAGGAACTCCTCATCTCCATCTTCTGGGAGGGAAACCCGCTCCACGACGGAGCGGTCATCATCGACCGTGAGGTCATCGTGGCCGCAAGCTGCTACCTTCCGCTCACGGAGAACGCGGATCTGTCGCGATGGATGGGGACGAGGCACAGGGCGGCCCTCGGGGTGACGGAGGTCTCCGACGCCATCTCCATCGTCGTGTCGGAAGAACGGGGAGAGATCTCCCTGGCCATCAACGGCCATCTCTCGAAGAATCTCAAGGAAGCGCAGATTCAGAAGCTTCTTCTGCACTACTTCGGTGGGGAAGAGGGGGAGAGCCGGTCCGTGCTCGGCCGGTTCAGAGAAGATGCGCGCCTCTCCTGAGCCCCCTGAAGGCAAGGAGGTGCTGAAAGGGAACCATGTCTGATCCCGGAAAGTTGGACGACTTCATCTCGTCCCCGCTCTTTCTCAAGATCCTCTCCGTGATCATCGCGTTCAGCTTCTGGTTTTACGCGACGGGCAGCAGGACGGAGGAGACGACGAGGACCATGACCGTCCCCGTCGAGTACGTCAACGCCCCTCCGCAGACGACGCTCAAAACGGCGGTGCGCGAGGCGCAGATCAGCCTGACCGGCCCGCAAAGAGTCCTTTCGTCGATTGAACAGGACTCCGTCTACTGCGAGGTGGACGCCCGGGGGCTCAGTGTGGGGCAGTATCGCCTTGCCGTCCATCCGGTGGTGCCGAAGAACGTGACGCTGACGGAGGTAAAGCCGACCCATGTGGATATCGAACTCGTCCGCTTCGTGGAACGGCTCGTGCCCGTGGAGGTCGTCGTGGAGAAAGAGCTTCCGGCGGGGCTCTACCTCGACATGGTCGAGGTCGTCCCGAAAAACGTGAGCGTCCGGGGGAGCGAAAAGGACCTCGCCAAGATCGGTTCGGCGCGCATAACGCCCACCATGGAAGAGCTCAGGGCGAGCGGAGAGCTTACCCTCGAGGTGACCCTCGTCCAGTCCGCGGAGTTCGAGGACGATGTGGTCGTCGAACCGCGCAGCGTGCGACTCAGGGCCGTCCTCGCCGAAGGACTTCCCAAAAAAGACGTCCCGGTGAGCGCGAGAATCGTAGGAAAGCCGACGGATGACTACCGCCTCAAGGCGGTTGTCGTCGAACCGGCCATGGTGACCGTCGAAGGGCCCCTCGTCAAACTCAACGCCCTGAAAAAGATCGATACGGAGACCATCGACATCACCGACATCTCCAAGGAGCAGAGCATGGTCATCCCCCTGAGGATGCCGGAGGATCCTCTGCTGAAAGTCATCGGGACGACGTCCGTGCAGGTGAATGTGCTCCTCACGCCCTTTACGGTGACCCGCCTCATGTCGGGGCTCTCCGTCGCCGTCGAAGGGCGGAGCGTCTATCCCGGCTGGACCGTCGAGCCCGAGGCGGTCAGCGTGACGATCGAGGGTATCTCGTCGGAGATGAACGCGCTGGAGAGCAAGGAGCTGCTCGTGCAGCCCTATGTGAACGTGACGAACCTGGTCTCGCGGCGACTGACCGTCCCCGTCCTCGTCCGGAACTCTGCCGGCGGCAGGATACGGGTCGTGAAGGTCGAACCGGAGCGCGTAACAGTGATTGCGAACGTGCAGTGATCATGATACAGCGGGGTGAGTGCACCATGGCTGAGGTGAAGAAAGTACGCTGCCTGTTTGGGACTGACGGAGTCCGGGATGTGGCGAACAGAGGGGACATGACGCCGGAGATGGCCCTCAGATTGGGGCGCTCCTACGTCCTCTATCTCACGGAGCGGGGGATCCCCAGGCCCAGGATCGCCCTGGGCAGGGACACACGAAGGTCCGGGGAGATGCTCGAGGCAGCTCTTGCCGCCGGCATGACCTCTGCCGGCGCCGACGTCCTGCTCCTGGGCGTGATCCCCACTCCGGGAGTGAGCTACGCCGTCAAGGCGCTCGAGGCCAGCGGCGGCTCCGTGATCAGCGCCTCCCACAACCCGGCGGAGTACAACGGCATCAAGTTCCTCGACGGCAAGGGGTGCAAGCTGTCCGACGAGACGGAGGCCACCATCGAGGAGTACATGGGGGACAACCTCACGGACGACTGGAGGCCGACGGGCGCCTCCGTGGGCGTCTTCCAGCATGCTTTCGACGCTGCGGAGGAGTACGGCCGGTGGGTCGCCTCCCTGTGGGGATCGGAGCACGCCTTCTTCCACACAGGCGTTGTGGACTGTGCCCACGGCGCCGCCGTCCAAGTAGCCCGGTCCGTCTTCCGCGCGCTCGGAGACGGATGGATCTTCATCGGGGACGAGCCGGACGGGTTGAACATCAACGAAGGGGTGGGCGTCATGAAGATGGGGCACCTCGGCGCGGCGGTCCGCGCGCGCCACGCCCCCTTGGGGATCGCCTACGACGGAGATGCCGACAGAACCCTTCTCTGCGACGGGAAGGGGAGGACCATCAACGGCGATATCATGCTCTGGATCATAGCCAAATGGCTCCGCTCGCTCGGAGAGCTGGGCGGGGGCGTGGTGGCGACGGTCATGAGCAATATGGCCCTGGAGGACCATCTTAAGAAGGAGGGCGTCCCTCTCTACCGTTGCCCCGTGGGCGACCGGTATGTGGTGGAGACCATGACGGACAGGGGAGCCAAACTCGGCGGAGAGCAGTCCGGCCATGTGATCGCCTCCTCCTTCGTCAACACAGGGGACGGCCTCTGCACGAGCCTGCTGTTCCTGAAGGCATGCCTCGTCCTCGGCGAAGAGATCGACACCCTGGTGGACCGCTTCGACCCCTACCCTCAATTGCTTCGGAACGTGGACGTGGCGAAGGGCACGGTGATCGACGGAGCATTCATGGAGGACCTCGTTACCCGGGGGGAGAAGCTCCTTGCCGGAGCTGGGCGCGTCCTCATACGCCCCTCGGGGACGGAGCCGCTTCTGAGGGTCCTCGTGGAGGCGAAGGATCAGGTCGTGATGGAAAACGTCTCGCAGGTGCTCGTCAACGCCGTACAGGAGCGGTACCGATGAACAGAAGAGAGACCGGGTCCGCCTCGTCCATCACGAAGTGTCTCTTCCCCGTGGCTGGCCTCGGGACGCGGTTCCTCCCCGCGACGAAGGAGATCGCCAAGGAGATGCTCCCCCTCGTCGACCGCCCCATCATCGCCTATGGCGTCGACGAAGCTCTTTCGGCGGGGTGCCGGGAGATGGTCATGATCACGGGACGGACCAAGAAGTCCATCGAGGACTACTTCGACCGCTCCTACGAGCTGGAGGAGCTCCTGAAGGCGAGGAACAAGAAGACCTTGTACGAGAAGGTCATCGCCCTCTCGGAGCTGGGCGATTTCATCTATCTCCGCCAACACAGCCCACTCGGGCTGGGGCATGCCGTGCTCTGCGGCGAACCGGTGTGCAGGAACGAGTACTTCGGCGTCATCCTGCCCGACGACGTGATGATCGCCGAACCGTCGGTCCTGTCGCAGCTTCTCGCGGTGCACGAGGAGCGCGGAGGAAGCGTGCTCGCCCTGGAGGAAGTCCCCCGGGAGGAGACCTCGCGATACGGGATCGTCGTCGGCACGGAGGTAGCCCCGGGCGTGTACTCCATCTCCGACATGGTCGAAAAACCAGCTCCAGAGGACGCTCCGAGCACCCTCGCCATCATGGGGCGATACATTCTGTCGCCCGCCATCTTCCCCATCCTTGCCCGGCAAAAACCGGGAGCGGGAGGGGAGATCCAGCTCACCGACGGTGTCCGGACCCTTCTGTCGGAAGAACCCGTTTGGGGCGTCGTGTATAATGGACGGCGGTTCGACTGCGGCACGCAGCAGGGGTGGCTTTCGGCCAATATCCGTCTTGCCATGGAAAATCCTCTTTTGCGGGAGGTGGTGCGTCAGGCGATCATAGAAGAGTGAGGGAACAGCGCGGATAGTGTGTAAAGCGCCTGCACCGGCCTTTGCCGGTGGACGAGGACGGAGGACGATCGAATCATCGGCGGATGCCTCCGGGGTTTCGAGGGAGAACCCGCAAAGCGGACCTGCAAAAGCGGAGAGCAATCTCCGTGACAAAGGGGAAGCGGTCCCTCGTTTGTGCAGTAGAGAGTGGAGGAATGCATAATGTGCGGAATAGTTGGGTACGTCGGGCCGAGAAACGCCGTCGACGTGTTGATCGGCGGGCTTCACAGCCTTGAGTACAGAGGGTACGACTCGGCGGGCATTGCCGTGATGGACGAGTCCAGGGAGTTTAGTATCGTGAAGGGGGTCGGCAAGGTGTCCGACCTGCAGTCCCTTCTCTCGGGGAAATCCCTCTCGGCCAACGAGGGGATCGGCCATACCCGGTGGGCGACCCACGGCGGGGTAACCGAGGTGAACGCGCACCCCCACAGCGATCTGTCGTCGCGTATCGTCCTCGTCCACAACGGCATCGTGGAGAACTATCGGGAGATACGCGATGAGCTGGCCCGCGAGGGGCACAGAGGGTTCAAGTCCGAGACGGACACGGAGATCATCGCCGAACTCCTCGCCGTGCTCTACAAGAATGATATGGTCCAGGCGCTCGTCGAGCTCCATGCTCGTCTGAGAGGCTCCTTCGCCCTGGCCATCATGGCGAAGGACGCCCCGGACAAGATCTACTGCCTCAGGAAGGGCTCGCCCCTCGTCGTCGGCGTGTCGCGGTCGGG
>CALCQG010000119.1 GCA_937897575.1 uncultured Synergistales bacterium
GACGGGGCAGAAGCAGAATGGCCGAGAGACAGCAGAACAACAGGATCTTTTTCATCGAGCCTACCTCCTTTGTTTCTCCTTTCCCATCAGTCGACCCTCAAAAGGACCAGGTCGTGATCCGGGCTCTCCCTGTTCCTGAACGACCGCGAGGGCACGCTGCCCTCCACTTCGTAGACCCGCCACGACGGACCCCGGACCATATGGACGTACCCCACGTAGTCGAGGTTCGTCCCCCGGGCGTCGTAGCTGAAGCCGTCCTCGAGCGTGAGGAGGGGAAAATCGGCCTCGGCGTCGGGGTCGTTGAAGTCCCCCAGAATGAACAGGGGTTCCCGGGCCCCCTTCGCAAAGGCGTTGAGCCGGTCGATCTGGGCGTCTCTCTTCCTCCGGCTGTACTCCAGGGCCTCTCTTCGGTCTCGTTGTCCCAGCGTGGAGCTGCTCTTCAGATGTACGTTCACCATCCCGAAGCGGAAGCCGGTCCCCTTTTCGATAAAGGCCCCGTGGAGAGGCGGTTTGTCGAAAAGGACGATCGATCCCCGGCGGGGGTCGCGATAGGTCTCGCCCCTGAAAATCGGGCGGACGGACCCTGCCGTCGCCACGGTGTTCGTGTTCCACAGGAAGGCCAGGTCCTGCTTGCCCCGGGTGTCGTTGATGCGAAAGCTCCACCCGGGAAGGTACCGAGCCACCAGAAAGAAGAGGCTGCCCTGATCGGCCACCTCCTGCAAGGCAAGGATATCGGCCTTCGAGGAGAGGATCTTCTTCGCCACGGCCTGCACCTCTTCGGGCGTGAAACGCTCCTCCCCCGTGACCGAGAAGTACTCCATGTTGTACGTCCCCACCACGAGCGCCTCGCAAGGCATCGGGAGGACAAGGGCAAGAAGCACACACAGAGAGCCCGCCGCACGTCGCAACATCTGCATCGTTCGTCCTCCTCCGCAGGCTAGGGGGCGGTGACCGGAATCGTCACCACAGCCCTCTTGTCCAGCATGGACTGGACCGTGGCCGAGAAGAGCGGTTCGGGGTTCACCATCTGCCCTCCGATGGCGACTCCGAAGTGCAGGTGCGGTCCCGTCGCACGCCCCGACATTCCGCTCCTGCCTATGACCTGACCTGCGGACAGGATGTCGCCTCTTTGTACGTCGATGGCGTCGAGGTGGAAGTAGTGGGAGATGACCCGACCGCCGGAGTCCACGTAGATGCTCTTACCCGCGTAGTAGTGGTCTCCGGTGAGGATGACCTTACCGGCGAAGGCGGCGCGGACGGGCGTCCCCGTGGCCGCTCTGAAGTCCATGCCGCCGTGGTGCGTCCTCGGTTGGCCGTTCAGAATGCGGCGCCGTCCATAGGGGCTGGTGACGATCCCCGGAACGGGGCGCTCGATCGGCAGGTCCCACATCCGCTTCCCGGTGACGGTGGAGAGAGCCGACGCCGTCAGCACCCGCTCGCCCTTGATCCGATTGAGCACTGACGACGGAGGCGTCACCATGTGTTCGGGCAGAGAGAGACGGTCCTCCACGTACTTCTTCGGGAGCACCCTGATCGCGAGCATCCGTTCCTTCTTTCCCCGAGGCGAGACGATGCGCACCCGCATGCCGTGTTCATGGGGGGCGACCTTCCCCACCTGTGTGCCGAAGAGGCCGGCGGCCACCTGCATTCCGTTCCAGTTCCGGAGGTCGAGGGGGATGGTCCGGCCCTGCCATACGGCCTCGGCCGATGTGATCGGACTCTCCGCCGTGATCCGGATGATGAATGGACTGCCCACCGAAACAGTCGGCGGATACTCGACGATGACCCTCGCCTCGGCGCACCGGGTTGATATCCCGACGAGGAGGGCGAGAAGAAGGGCTCCGAATCGCAATCGCACTCTACCGGACTGTGCCAAGGATCGGTCCCTCTCTTTCTTCGTTCGACGGGGCAGCGCTCCCCACGGAGAAGGCTCCCTGAAAGTAGGGAAGAGCCTCCGCCAACTTCCTCTCATCGGAGAAGCGGATCTCCAACAGGGGCTCCTGGGCTTGGACGAAGGAGCCTTTTTTTCTGGTCAGGCGGACGCCCACGGAGAGGTCGATCCTGTCGGAGAGGGCCATGCGCCCGCCGCCGAGGCGTTTGACGCCTTCGCCGATGCTCTTCGCGTCCACGGAGGTGACTACCCCCGCCCGCGGCGACAGGACCTCGAATCGCCTCTCCGCTATAGCAAGGTACTGTTCGGGGGCCGCCGTGACGCGCCCGTCACCGCCCTGAGCCTGCACCAGCTCCCTGAACTTCGCAAGGGCCGCCCCGTCCTCCAGTCTGCCCGTCACCTCCGCACGGGCCTCCTCGGAGGACATGCCGCGCCCAAGGGCGACCATGGCCGCAGCGAGCGCGACGACGACCTCCTTCACATCCGAAGGCCCTCCCCCGCGGAGGATCTGGATCGCCTCGAGGACCTCCACCGCGTTGCCGACCCAGAGGCCGAGGGGCTGATCCATGTCGGTGACGAGGGCCATGCTCTTTCTCCCGAGGGCCTTCGAGAGACGGACCAGGGCCGAGGCGAGCCCCTCGGCCTCCTCGTAGGTCCGCATAAAGGCACCGCTTCCGCACTTTACGTCGAACACGAAACCCTGGGCGCCGCCCGCTATTTTCTTGCTCACGATGCTGCTGCAGATGAGGGGCAGGGAGGGAACCGTCGCCGTGACGTCCCGCAGGGTGTAGAACTTCCCCTCCGCCGGAGCGAGCTTTGCCGAGTGTCCCGATATGGCGCAGCCCACCTCGCGCACCTGGGCCATGAACTCCCCCGGAGCAAGATGAGTTCTGAACCCGGGGATGGCCTCGAGCTTGTCCACCGTGCCCCCCGTAAAGCCGAGTCCCGGGCCGGAGAGCTTCGCCACGTGAATGCCGCAGGCGGCGGCAAGAGGAACGAGGGCCAGTGTGACCTTGTCGCCCACGCCGCCCGTGCTGTGCTTATCCACTATGGGGAATTCGTCGCCGAAGGAGAGGATGTCGCCGGACCGGGCGAGGGCGAGGGTGAACTCCTTCAGCTCTTCGTCGTCGAGCCCCTTGAGATAGACGGCCATGAGCCAGGCTGCAGCCTGGTAGTCCCCGACCGTCCCCGCCGCGAACCGCTCCGTGAAGTCCGCGATCTCCCCGCTTCCGTGCGCGCGACCGTCCCGCTTGGTCTCAATGAATCGAAGAATGTCCATGGCGATCACCCGATCTCCCGCAGAAGCCCCTTCAGAAGCCGAATCAGCCGCTCCGAGGCCTTCTCCATCTCGGAGAGCACCTCTTCGGCCGTGAGCCGGACCTCCTTCATCCCTGCGGCATAGTTGGCGACGCAGGAGAGGGCGCATACCCGCATCCCCATGGCGTTCGCCGTCACAACCTCGGGGACGGTGGACATGCCGACCACCGTCGCCCCGAGGATGCGGGCCATTCTGATCTCCGCAGGCGTCTCGTAGGACGGCCCGGAGAAGGCGATGTACACGCCCCTCTTCAGCAGGATGCCCTCGGCTGACGCCGCTCGCTCTGCCCGCTCCATCAGGTCGCGGTCGTAGCAGAAGGTCATGTCCGGAAAGCGCGGGTTCCAGAAGGGGGTGTCGGGCCCTACAAGCGGGTTCGCCCCCATGAAGTTGATGTGATCGTGCAGCAGCACGATGTCGCCCGGGACCAGTCCGTGATCTATACCCCCCACCGCGTTCGTGGCGATGTAGTTTCGCACCGGCCACTGCCCGAACACCCGGACGGGGAAGACCACCTGCTCCATGGAGTACCCCTCGTAGTAGTGAACCCGCCCCTGCATGACGGCCACAAAGCGCCCTCCGGCAGAGCCGAACACGAGCTTGCCCGCGTGCCCCGGGGCGGTGGAGACGGGCCAACCCGGGATATGGTCGTAGGGGATCGCCGTCCTGTCCTCCAACGCCTCGGCAAAGGCACCGAGGCCAGAGCCGAGCACGACGACCGCCTCGGGAACCCTGTCCACCCGTTTTTGCAGAAAAGCGAGGGCCTCGTTCACGCGTTCTCTCATTCTTCGTGCCTCCTCTTGATATCCGTTCCCGTCACGCTCTGGGATGACACGTGTCGTACACATCCCGCAGCTCGCTGTCGAAGTGCAGGTACTTGGCCGTGGTGCCTATGGAGGAGTGGCCCAGGAGCTCCTGCAGTGTGCGCTGATCCATCCCCCGACGGAGGAGGTGGGTCGCGAAACTGTGCCTGAGGACATGGGGGTGCAGACGGGCGACGGGGATGCCGGCCTCTTTGCCTCTCCTCTGAACGATCCGCCATACATCCTCCCTCGTCAGCGGAGTACCGCTCCGCGTGAGAAAGAGCACGTCGCCGCCCTGCTTCGCAAGCGACGGTCGTGCCCGGTCGAGATAGTTCCGCACATGGTCGCTCGCCTCCCCGAGAAAAGGGACCATCCGCTCCTTGTCGCCCTTACCCCGTACCCGAAGGAGGCGCGACGAGAAATCCAGGCTCCCCATCCGGAGGGAGCAGAGCTCACTCGCCCTGAGCCCGCACCCGTACGCCATCTCAAGGAGCGCCCTGTCCCGGATATCGAGAGGTTTCTCCCCGTCGCATGCCTTCAGAAGCCGCTCCACCTCTCCCTCGCTCAGGATCTGCGGCAGGCGGCTCTCCCTGCCCGGAAGGGCCGGCAGATCCACGTCGTCGGTGAGAATCCCCTCCTGGCGGAGGTAACGGGTCCATGTCCGGAGAGCGGCGACGATCCGCTGCCGCGACGCCGGGCTTCTGGCTCCGAGGGCGAGGCTCCGCTGAAAGCGGGAGAAGGAGGCCCCGTCAGGAAGGTACGAGGGGCTCCCCTCTTTTCTGCAGAACTCCTCCCACAGGAGCAGATCCCTCCTGTAGGCCTCGGCCGTATTGTGGCTCAATCCCCGCTCCAGCAGAAGGTATCCGAGGAACTGATCCACCAGCGTGTCGAAGTCGTGCAATGTCATGATTGCCGTTCATGCTACCATAAAACCGGAGCGAGGACATCGGGGAAACATGCAAAAAGAGGCCGACGACCCATACGGCGCACCCCCGAGCGCGGCAGAGGGCCGGCGTCGGGGGTGCGTTTGCGATGATCGTGTCTGTCGCGATCCGGGAGCCTTCCCGCCTTACGACGGCCTCCTGAAGGCAAGAAACCAGGAGAGGGCGGTGAAGGTCTTTCCGTCCACGATATCCCCTCTTCGGAGAAGGGGCGCGATCTCCTCCAGGGCGACGGGGTGGACCTGGATGTTCTCGTCGTCGTCGGGCTGCAGCCTCGACGGGCAGAGGCCCTCGGCCAGATAGAGCACGAGGAGCTCCGTGCTGAACCCGGGGGAGTTGTACATCCGGCCTATCTCCGTCAGCGTATCCGGGTAGAAGCCGATCTCCTCCTGCAGCTCCCTTCGGGCCGCCGCTTCGAAGGGCTCCCCCTGCTCCACGAGCCCGGCGGGAATCTCGAGCATCTCCCGTCCGACGGCATACCGAAACTGCCGGATGAGCAGTATCTGCCCGCTGCTGGACAGAGGCAGCATCGCCACGGCCGGGGCGTGTTCCACGACTTCGCGGACGGCCTTCCTCCCGTTCGGGAGCCCCACCTTGTCGATCCGCAGGTCGAGGATCTTTCCCCTGTATGCGACGCTGCCGGAGAGCTTCTTCTCCCTGTTCTCCATGAAGCAATCAGCGGCCGAGGACGGCTCTGGCGATCTCCTTCCCTCGTTCGTAGGCATGGAGGTTCATGGGGAGCAGTTTTGGCTTCTTCGTTCCCAGCTTCTCCTTGATGGTCTCGATACAGACGTCGTCCGCGACGATCTTACTCGACTCCACCACGGCTCCCAAAAGGATGATGTTCGGAATTCTGTCGCTCCCGAGCTCGGCGGCGACCGTCGACGCCGGCACGCCGACGGGGACAATGTCCGTCCGCTCTCCCGAGTACTCCACCATATCGCTGTTATAGACGAGCACACCGCCCGGCTTGATCCTGTCGATAAACTTCGAGAGGGAGGGCTGGTTCATGACCACGAGGACGTCGGCCTCGGCCACGACAGGAGACCCTATCTCATCCTCCGAGAGGACGACCCCGCAGTTCGCCGTCCCGCCCCGCATCTCAGGGCCGTAGGAGGGGATCCACGTGACATACCGCCCTTCGGCGATCCCCGTGTAGGCGACCAGCTGCCCGAGCACCATCACACCCTGACCGCCGAAGCCGGCGGCAAGGAGGGTCTTGAAATAACTGGACATTCTTTCTTCCCCCTTCCCTACTCGAAGTCCTTGAAGGTCCCCAGCGGGTAATAGGGCACCATTTCGTCCATGAGCCACTGGAAGGCCTCCACCGGGCGAAGCCCCCAGTTGGTCGGGCACGTGGAGAGGACCTCCACCAGGGAGAAGCCCTTGCCCTCCATCTGATTCTGGAAGGCCTTCTTGATGGCCTGCTTCGCCTTGATGATGTACTTCGGCTGGGAGAGGGTCACCCTCGTGATGTAGCCCGGTGCCGGCAGGGTGGCCAGCATCTCGCTCACCCGGATGGGGTATCCGCTGACGGCCACATCGCGCCCGAGGGGGCACGTGGTCGCCTTCTGTCCGATAAGGGTCGTGGGCGCCATCTGTCCGCCGGTCATGCCGTAGATGGCGTTGTTGATGAAGATGACCGTGAGGTTCATGCCGCGGTTCGCGGCGTGGACGATCTCGCCCATGCCGATGGAGGCGAGGTCGCCGTCTCCCTGGTAGGTGAAGACGATCTTGTCGGGGCGCACCGTCTTGATGCCCGTCGCCACCGCCGGGGCCCGTCCATGGGGGGCCTCGCAGAAGTCCGTCTCGATGTAGTCGTATATCATGGCCGCGCACCCCACGGGCGCAAGACCGATGGTGTCGTTCTGTATCCCCAGCTCGTCGATGGACTCGCAGACGAGCCGGTGAGCTATGCCGTGGCCGCACCCCGGGCAGTAGTGGCTGCTCACGTCGGGCGTCCATGTTTTGGGTCGTTCGTACACGGTGATCTCGCTCATGATACTCCCCCTCCCCTCACAAGCTGAGAAGCTTCTCGCACTGCTCCTCTATCTCCCTGACCGAAGGGGAAATGCCTCCGGTCCGGCCGTAGAAGGAGACGGGGTACGCACACCCCGTGGCGACTTTCACATCGTCCACCATCTGCCCGGCGTTCATCTCGGCCACCAGGATCCGCTTCACCGTGCCCGGAATCGTCTTGAAAGCCTCCCGCGGGTAGGGCCACAGGGTGATGGGGCGGATCATACCGACCTTCTTGCCCTTATTGCGGAGGTTGTTCACCGCCGACCGGCAGATTCTGGCCGTCGTCCCGTAGGCCGCTATCAGGACCTCGGCGTCCTCCATGCGGTAGCATTCGCACCGCTGCTCCGCGTCCCTGATGGCTTGATATTTCTTCTGGAGCTTTTGGTTATGATCCTCGAGCGGTTCCGGCGCGAGGTAGAGGCTGTGCAGGAGGCTCTTCCTGCCGCCCCGCTCCCTCATGAACCCGAGGGCCCACGTTGTGTCGGGCTTTTGGTCCCTTGTGGGGCTGGGTTTCACTTCAACGGCCTCCATCATCTGCCCCATGAATCCATCCGCCGCGACCATCACGGGGTTCCGGTACTTCTGGGCCAGATCGAAGGCCGCCTGGGTCAGGTCCACGCACTCCTGGAGCGTGCTCGGCGCGAGGACGATCATATTGTAATCCCCGTTCCCGCCGCCCTTCGTCACCTGGAGGTAGTCCGCCTGCCCCGGGAGGATACCGCCGAGCCCGGGCCCGGCCCGCATGACGTTTACGATCACCGCGGGAATCTCACACCCCGCGATGTAGGATATCCCCTCGGACATGAGGGAGATACCCGGGCTCGAGGAGGAGGTCATGACGCGATACCCCGTCGAACCGCCCCCCATGAGCATATTGATGGAGGCTACCTCGCTCTCGGCCTGGACGTACCGCCCCCCCACCTCGGGGAGTCGGGCGGACATGTACTCGGGGATCTCGTTCTGCGGCGTGATCGGGTACCCGAAAAAGTATTTGCACCCGGCCTGAATCGCCGCCTCCGCGATTGCCTCAGTCCCTTTCATCAGCACTCGTGCCATCGGTTCATCACCTCCGAGACAAAATTATTCCTGCTCCTTGAACACCTGAATCGCCGCGTCGGGACAGGAGACGGCGCACATGGCGCACCCGATGCACCCCTCCGTGAACTGCTCAACAGGGCGATACCCCTTGGCGTTGGTCCGCTCCGAAATCCGGAGCACCTTCTTCGGACAGGCCGCCACACATAACCCGCAGCTCTTGCAGTACTGTTCAAGAACGGTGATGCGTCCTTTCGCCATACCCTCTGCACCCCTTCCTGTAAAATAACGGCTCGCGATTTCAGCCTCTGGACCACATGGCGCCCTCTTCCCAAGGGAGCATCATATATCGCGACAGCGGCCACAACGGAACGGGGATCTCCTCCCTCGCCCGGACCGCTTCGGCCTCCGCCAGAAGATTCGCCGTGACGCCCCCGTAGAGGACGGGGAGGTTCAAAGCGGTCCCTGCTTCGTAAACGGATTTCAGGCCGTGCACGCAGTCCTCCGCCGTAGTCTCGTCCATAAGGTGCGAGTTGCTGATGAGCGCCCCGACGGACAGGCCGCAGATGTTCTCCATCTTCCGGAGCATGGAGGCGATGCCGTCGACGGTGGATGTCTGAGGCCTGAACGCGTTCACCACGAGGATGAGCAGATACCCCTCCCGCCGGATGTCCGGTTCGAACTGTTTCAGGGCCAGCGCTCCCTCGGCGTCCCCCCCGATGTCCATGAGCAGGCGCCCGTCGCGGCCGAGCGCTCGCGAAATCTGCGGCGAGACGATGGACATGTCGGACCACTTCGCGTTCTCGGGGGCCGTAATGACGGTGAAACCTTTTTTAGCAAGCTGTTCGGTGACCTGCCGTATGCAGAAATAGGGGTTGATGATGTCGATGTCGGCTATGGTGACCTGCTCGCCCAGGCTGTGGAATCCCAGGGCGAGGTTAAGAACCCACTCCGTCTTGCCCGAGCCAAGGGCTCCGGTGACGGCGACGGTCTTGGGCCATCCGGACTCAGGAGAGTCCGGATCTTTATAGAGGGTCATGAGATTGCGGTACACTCCGAGGTCAGGCTCGATCAATGGAGCACCCCCTTCGTCTGCAACCGGACGCCTCGCGCCCACTCGCCCCCATCCATCCGTTTCTTGCCCTCCGGCTGTACGGAGCGAAGCACAAGGGCGCCATCCTCCATCCCTATCACGGGACACCCTCCCTCAAACCCGAGAACCTGCCCGGGCGTGCCGCGGAGGGGTGAAACGGCAGCCTCCCACACCTTCAGTCGTTTTCCGTCCACCTGGACGAACGCTCCGGGGGCCGGGTTCAACGCCCGAATGAGGTTCAGCGCGGTGCGGGTCGGCGAATGCCAGAAAAATTCCGCTTCATTGTTCGCAATTTTCGGTGCATAACTGACGGATTCGGAATTCTGATCAGTAAACGAACAACTGCCTTCAATAAGGCATTGTACTCCTTTCTGGTACAATTTGCCACCTCTCGCCGCAAGAACATCAAGCACCTCACCGGCCGTCTCGTGACCGGCCAGGCAGAGGTCGTCCTGGAAGAGGATCGGGCCGGCGTCCATCTCCTCGACCAGGCGGAAGAGGGTTACGCCTGTCCGATCATCCCCGTTCATCAGGGCTCGCTGTACGGGCGCCGCCCCCCGGTATCGTGGCAGGAGAGAGGGGTGAATGTTGAGACAGCCGTGAAGAGGGGTCGACAGGAAGGGTTCACGAATCTTCTGTCCGAAGTCCACGACGAGAATCGAGTGAGGGCGCGATCGTTCCAGCGCCTTCAGCAGCTCTTCGTCCGAGGCTACGCTCCGGGATCGGTGCAGGGGGATGCCGCGCTCGGCGCAGAGCTCCTCCACGGGGGACAGAATCTGCTTCAGTCCCCGCCCGCCAAGAGAGGGGGGGGACGTCACCACCAGGGAAAAACGCAGAGAGTTCGTGAGAAGGGCGAGGCTACGTGCGGCAAAGGTTCCGGTCCCGAAGAACCAGAGCTCCGGGACCTCCCGAATGGGAAGGACTATGTCCTCCATTTCTTTTCCTTCTCCGACGACGCCCCGTCCTGCATCAACTGTTTTCGCACCATGCTCCTCTTCAGCGGGGGGAAGCTGTCGATGAGAAGCCGCCCCTCCATATGGTCCATCTCGTGCAGCATCGCCCGCGCGAGAAACCCCTCGACGTCCAGGCGATGCCTCTTTCCGTTCACGTCGTCATGTTCGACGGTGACCTTCATGGGGCGACGGACGGGGCCGTAGATCCCCGGGAAGCTGAGACACCCCTCTTCGCCGACCTGCTCCCCCTCCTGGTGTACAACCTTGGGGTTGGCGAGAACGTACAGAATCCCGCCGTGGAAGACCACGGCGATCTTGAGCGAAACGCCTATCTGCGGCGCCGCCAGCCCCACTCCGTCGTAGGTGTGCATGACCCGGGCCATGTCGGCCACGAGGTCCTTCAGATCGTCGTCGAAGGCCGTGACGGGCTTTGTCTCCTTGCGGAGCACGGGGTCCGGAAATATTCTCAGTCGTATCTGGTTCATTCTCCTTCAAATCCCCTCTGTCTGTCGAATCAGAAAGGCCGCCTTGTTCGGCGGCCTTTGTCCCTGTCAGTCCTGGATCGAGTTCTTCAGGAACTCTCCTATGGTGATGGCAGCCTCTCCGTCATCGAGGACGACCTTCTGGGGTCGTTCGCCGTCAGGGCGGTCCTGACGGTCCTGTCTCGGCCTCCTCCGCTCTTCGCTGCGGGGCTGCCGATTGGCTCCCTCCTCGATGGCTCGTATGCTCAGGCGCATCCGCCGATCCGCCGGATTGATCTCGATGATCCGGGCAAGCACCTCCTGCCCTTCGGCGAGGACGTCCTGCGGTTTTTCAACCCGCTTCGTGCTCAGCTGGGAGATGTGGATGAGCCCCTCCACACCCTCCTCCACTTCGACGAAGGCGCCGAAGTCCGCGATCCGGACGACCTTGACCGTGACGTCCTGATCTTTGGAGAATCTGGTCGCCACGTCGTTCCAGGGGTCGTTGAGCTGCTTGTAGCCGAGGCTCATGCGGCGTTTGTCCATGTCCACATCGAGGACGACCACATCCACCTCCTGCCCCTTCCGGATGACGTCCCTGGGGTGCTTCACTCTCGTCCAGCTCAGGTCGCCGATGTGGATGAGCCCTTCGACCCCAGGTTCGACCTCGACGAAGGCGCCGAACTCCGTCACGTTCGTGACAAGGCCCCGCGTCCTGTCCTGAGGCTTCCAGCGCGACGAGGCCGTAAGCCACGGATCCTCCTGGACCTGCTTCATGCTGAGGGAGAGGCGATTGTTCTCCCTGTCGATGCCGATCACCTTGACCTTCACGGGGTCGCCCTTCTTGAACATCTCCTTGGGCTTGACGTTCCTCTTCCACGATATTTCGCTCATGTGGACGAGGCCGTCCAGGGGGCCGACGTTCACGAATATCCCGAAGGAGGTGATGCTGCTCACCTCGCCTTCGAGGACGGTCCCCTCGTGCACGTCCGTGTAGAACGCCTCCCGTTTCTCCCCCATCGTCTCCTCGAGGATGAGCCGGCGGGAGAACACGAGGCGATGCTTCCGCTTGTCCTTCTCCATTAATTTAACGTCGAAGCGCTCGTCCATGAACTTCCCGGGGTTGACGCCCCGTCCCTCCTCGGCAAGGTGCGAGATGGGGACGAAGCCCTCGAGGCCGCAGCACTCCACCATGAGCCCGCCCTTCACCTTGCGGGTTCCGGTCACGGAGACAACGTCGCTCTGGGCGAGTTTGCTCTCAAGCTCATTCCAGCGTCTGTCGAACTCGCTCCGCCACCTGCTGACGAGAAGCTGCGCCTCTTCGCCGTGGCGGATGCTGACGACCTGAACCTGGATCTGATCGCCTATCGAAGGTTTTTCGGCATCGCCCACCAGAACCCTGTGGGTCCACTCCTTCGCCGGAAGGAAACCCTCGCACTTGTAGCCCGCGTCCACAAGCCATCCATTCTCCGACTCTTCGACCACCGTACCCGTTACGATCTTGCCCTTGTGCAGCGATTCCACATCGCCGTACCGCTCGAGGATGCTCTCCATGCTCTCCATTTCAGGAGCGGCAGCAGCAACCCCTTCCTCTTCGTGAAGCTCTTCGTGAAGCTCTTCGTGAAGCTCTTCATGCACCATCTCGTCCGTCATACCCTTCCATCCCCCTTGCGCCCTTTGTCTTTTCTATCGTTCTTTTCACATCTTCGACCAGCCAATCAGGAGTACTCGCGCCGGCGGCAAGACCGATCCGCGCTTTCCCCGCACACCACCTCCCGTCAAGTTCACCGGCGTGCTCAATCCACAGGACGTCTTTCTGTCCCGAACGGGCTATCTCCATGAGTTTCGCGGTATTGGCGCTGTTTCTTCCGCCTATGACAATGATACCATCTACGCGCTTGGAAAGCGCGCGAACGGCCTCCTGCCTTCGGGAGGTCGCGCCGCAGATCGTGTTGAAAACGCGCAACTCCCCTACCTTGGGGGCGAGAATCCTCACGGCGCTTCCCAGAAAATCCGCCCTCTGCGTCGTCTGCGATATTACTCCCAACCGCTCCATTCTGCCAAGCCCCCGAACCTGAGAAAGAGTCCGGGCAACGTGCACTGTCCCCGTCGAAAAGCCGACAATTCCCTGTACCTCGGGGTGTCCCGGGTCGCCCAGCACGAGAAGGGGGTACCCTTCGCGACAGAGCAGTGCAGCCTTCGTCTGCGCATTCTGGACGAAGGGGCAGGTGCCGTCGGTGATATCGCCGCATCGCACCGCCAGAATCCTCATCTCTTCCGGGGGGATGCCGTGGGCCCGGATGAAACAGGGGGCCCCCTCGGGGACGTCCTCTATGCAGTCCACAACCTCCAGCCCCATGGTCCGGAGGCGTTCGACCTCCTGAGGGTTGTGGATCGGCATGCCGATGGAGTAGACCGTCCCGCGCCCCCCCGATCGGGCACACTCGGCAATCCGGTGCTCAAGGCTCTGGATCGCCCGCCGCACTCCGAAACAGAACCCCGTGGGGACCGCCTTCTCGACCTCGGCGGCCAGACTTCGACCGTCATCTCTCAAGGTGCGCCCGGACCTCCCTCTCCACCTCATCCGCCAGGTCCGGAACCGACCGGCACGTCGTATCATACCACACCGCAGGAGAAAATTTGCTGAACCACGTCATCTGACGGCGCGAAAAAGCCTTCGTCTTGCTCGCGTCCCGGTCCATGGCCTCCTCGAGCGTACAGGCTCCCCGGAGGTGCTCCAGGATCTCCCGGTAGCCAAACCCCTGCATGGACGGAAACCGCTCGTCGAATCCCTTGGAGAGGAGCCAGGCGACCTCGTCGACGTAGCCTGCGGCGAACTGCTCCCGGACGCGGCGTTTGATGGTCTCGAAGAGGAGCTTTCTCTGCCGGTTCAGGCCGATGTAAAGCACGTCGTAGGGCCGCGAGGGCTCCATCTTCTCGTTGGTCCTGTACAGCTCCGAGGCGGGACGTCCTGTCAGCCTGTATATCTCGAGGCTCCGCACCACACGGCGGACATCGTTCGGGTGAAGCCGGTCGGCGGTCTCGCCGTCGACGGCCCGGAGCATGCCATGCAGCGCCTCCCGCCCCTCCAGTTGGGCGATTCCCTCAAGCTCCCGGCGAAGCCCTTCGTCCTTGGGCAGCTGGTCGGAGAGGGTCGAGCCGAAGAGGGCCTCGAAGTAAAAGGGCGTCCCCCCGACAAAGAGGGGAATCCTGCCCCGCTCCGTCATGCGCCGGACGGCGTCGCGGGCCAGAACGACGAAGTCCGCGGCGCTGAAGACCTCGTCCGGGTCCGAGACGTCGATGAGGTGATGGATGACCTGCCGCCGCAGGTCTGCGGAGATTTTGTCCGTCCCCACATCCAGGTAGCGATAGACCTGTCTCGAATCGACCGAGACGATCTCCGCCCCGATGCGTTCGGCGAGGAGGAGGCTGAGGGCCGTCTTGCCCACGGCCGTCGGTCCGATGATGGCGATAACGGGTATCCGTGCGAAATCGGCCAGCGGACTCACTCCCTTCCGAAAAAGGACTCGAGCTTCTCTTTCGAGAGGACGAGGACCGTGGGACGACCGTGGGGGCAGGACCACGGGGCGGAGCAGGACGTCAGATCCCGCCACAGCGAGAGGCACTCTGACGGCGACATGGCCGCCCCCAGTTTCACCGACAGGCCGCAGGCGATAGTGGCCAGCCTCCTCCAGAGGGTGTCCTCCAGGGTCCCCTTTCGATCCTCGTTCCACTCCAGCAGGACGCCGCGCAGCAGTCGGACCGGGTCCTCCCCGGCGTCGCCAAGGAGGGTGGGAAAGGCATCGACGGCGAAAACGCCGTCCTGATCCGAAAAGCGGAAGCCCGCCGTCTCGAGGCCGTCTCTGTGCTCTCTGGCGGAGGCGGCAAGCGAGGGCGGCAGCGGGAGAGGCACAGCGCAGCGCTGCACCGTGCGCGACGCCATCGAAAGACGCTGCATCCGCTCGTAACCGATGCGTTCGTGGGCTGCGTGGGGGTCCATGACGACCACCCCCTCCTCCGTCTCGAAGACGAGGTACCCCGACGCGATCTGTCCGAGGAAGCGGACCCCTTCCGGTTCGAAGGCCGGAACGGCTTCCTCCGGTGCCGACTCCTCCCGATCCTGAATGAACCCCGAAGGGGCCGCCACTCGGCCGAAGAGGGGTCCCTCCACCGGCTTTCCCCGCTCGTGGAAGGACCACCCGGCCGAGGGAGCCGGCGAGCTACCGCCCGGAATCGGAGGGATCGCCGGCATGGCCGGAGCCTCCCCCGACAGGCAGAGCACCGCCTGCTGCACCGCGTCGAAGACCTCCCCGGGGTAGCGAAACCGGACCTCCGCCTTGGCGGGGTGGATGTTCACGTCCACCACGTCGGGCGCACAGGAGAAGAGGAGGACCCAGTTTCCCGGCAGGGAGCGGCAGAGGCTGCCTGCGGCACCCCTGATGACGGGGTCGGACAGGGCCCGCCCGTTGACGAAGGCCGTAACATCGCTCCTCGCCCTCCCCGGAAAGGGCATGCACCAGCACTCGAGCTGAAGGTTCGCCGTCCGCACCGTGCCGTGGCGCAGGTCTCCCCCGTCGCCCCAGAGCGATCGCAGCACGCCCTCCCGGTCTCCGTCGCCCGTGGACGAGAAGCCGGCCCTCCCGTCGTGGAACTCCGAAAAACGAAGGGACGGATAGGCCACGGCCATGTCCCGGACCAGGGACGAGACCCTGCGCCATTCCGAGGCGGCAGACTTCAGGAATTTTTTTCGGGCCGGGAGCGTGCAGAAGAGGTCCTCCACGGAGAGGCTCGTGCCCTTGGCGCAGGGCGCCGGAACATGGAGGACAACCCGCCCGCCCTCGACGCGGATGAGCCCTCCGAGCTCGTCTCCCTCCCGCCGGGACCGTATCTCCAGCTTGCTCACGGCGGCGATGCTCGCAAGAGCCTCGCCTCTGAACCCGAGGGAACGGATCGTCTCGAGCTCCTCCACGGAGCTGATCTTGCTCGTCCCGTGGCGCGCCACGGCAAGGGGCAGGTCGTCGAAGGCCATGCCCTCGCCGTCGTCCTCGACGACGATGCGGACCTTTCCGCCCTCGAAGAGGGAGACCCGGATATCCCGGGCCCCGGCGTCGAGGGCGTTCTCGACGGCCTCCTTCACGACGGAGACCGGTCGCTCCACCACTTCGCCCGCCGCGATGCGCGAGTAGACCGCCTCAGGGAGAAGGGATATTTTCAGATCGAAGCACCTCCCGGCTTTTTTCGTGCAACTTGTAGAGCAGTTCAAGGGCCCTGAAGGGCGTGAGGCCGTCGGGGTCGAGGGAGGCCAGCTCCTCCACGAGGCCGTGGCGCTCCGAGTCGAAGAGGGCCAGCTGACGCTCTTCTCCGCCCTTCACCGGCTCTTTCGGGAAATTCTCCGTCCTGTCCTCGCTCTCGAAGCGCTGGAGCAGGTCGAAGGCCCGGTTCAGAACCGGCCTGGGGATGCCCGCCAGGCGCGCCACCTCGATCCCGTAGGATCGGTCGGCGCTCCCCTTCACGACCTGGTGGAGGAAGTGGACGGTCCCCTTGTCCTCCTTCACGGCCATGCTGAGGTTCTCGATCTGCGGAAAGCGCTCCTCGAGGCAGCTGAGCTCGTGATAGTGCGTGGCGAAGAGCACCTTCGGGCGGACAGGCAGGCCGTCTGCGAGGTATTCGAGCACCGCCCAGGCGATGCTCATGCCGTCGTAGGTCGACGTCCCGCGCCCCACCTCGTCGAGGATCACGAGACTGCGGTCCGTCACGTTGTGCAGGATATTCGCCGTCTCGATCATCTCCACCATGAAGGTGCTGTTGCCCGCCGCAAGATCGTCCCGCGCCCCGATGCGCGTGAAGATGTGGTCGCAGAGCCCTATCTCCGCCGCCTCGGCCGGGATGAACCCCCCCATCTGGGCCATGAGGACGAGCAGAGCGGCCATGCGCAGGTAGGTGGACTTCCCCGCCATGTTGGGGCCCGTGAGGATGGCGATTCGTTTGCCCGAATGGACGAGGCGGAGGGTGTTCGGCACGAAGGCGGCTCCGGCGAGGACGTCCTCCACCACGGGGTGCCGTCCGTTCAGCACCGAGAGGTCATGCCCCTCGTTCAATCCGGGGCGGATGTAGCGCTTCTCGGCGGCAACCTCCGCCAGGGACGCCAGGACGTCGAGGGTCGCCAGGATATCGCCGAGCCTCTGGATGTCCCCCACCTGTTCGAGGGTCCTGGCGACGAGGGCGTCGTAGAGCGCCTCCTCCCTGCGGGCGATCTCGTCGCCCGCGGAACGCATCTTCTCCTCGAAGACTCCTATCTCCTCCGTCACGAAGCGCTCGGCGTTCACCAGGGTCTGTTTCCGGATGAAGTTCGAGGGCACGGAGGCGAGGGCCGTCTTGCTCACCTCGAGGTAGTACCCGTATATCTTGTTATAGCCCGTCCTGATCTTCGAGAGCCCCGTCTCGGCGCGCACCTTCGCCAGATAGGCCTCGAGCCAGTCCGACGCGCCCGAGGCCACATCCCTCCACTCGTCGAGCTCCCCATCATAGCCCCTTTTTATGACGTCCCCCGCCGTCCGGGCCCGCGGCAGCTCCTCCTCGAGGGCGGCGCAGAGCACCCCGGCAAGGCTCGAGAACTCCGGAAGATCGTCCGCCCACGGAGCCAGAGGCCCTCCGCACAGCGGCAGGAGGGACGGCAGCAGCCTCAGTGTGTCCCGAATCGCCCCCATATCCCGTGGGCCGCCGGTCCCCAGGCTGAGCCGCGACGAGGACCGCTCCACGTCGCGGCATTCGGCCAGCAGGCCCCGGAGCATCCGGCGCTCCCGATGGTTCGAGAGCAGATGTTCCACGGCGTCCTGGCGCTTCTTCAACGGTTCGAGGGCTGTCAGCGGCCGGAGCATCCACTCCCTGAGCTTCCGCCGGCCCATGGTCGAACGGCACCGGTTCAGGGTGCCGTAGAGGGAGGGGCGCCCCTCGTCGAAGAGCTCCAGGTTCCGCTGCGTGGCGATGTCCAGGTGCAGATACTCCTTCGACTGCAGCGGATGAAGGCGACGCACGTACTCCACGGCGCCGAACTGGGTCTCGTGCAGGTATTTCAGGACGGCGGCGGAGGCCCCCGCCTCAGGCGAACCGTCCTCCACGCCGAAGGACGACAGGGAGGACAGGCCCCACTGCTCGCAGAGCCACTTCGTTCCGGACAGGGGGCTGAAGAACTCCCCGCTCCTCGGGATGAGGAAGTAGTCCGCCGAGAGGGAGGCCGTCCCGGGGAATGAAAAGCCCTTCGGGTGCAGCAGCTCGCCCGGAGCGAAGGCCTCGAGGAGGGACAGGGTCTCCTCGAGGGACAGCTTTCCCGCCTCGAGGCGCCCCGTCTCGACGGACAGCAGCGCGACGGCGAAGCCGTCCTCCGACGGGGTCACGGCGGCAAGATGCCCGCCCGTGCCCGCCTCCTCGGGGACGTAGGTGCCGGGCGTGACGATGCGGATGACCTTTCGGTCCACGAGCGCTCTTCCGTCGGGCTCGCTCACCTGATCGCAGATGGCGACCTTGCATCCGGCGCGGACGAGGCGCCCGAGATAGCCGCTCACGGAGTGCCAGGGTACCCCGGCCATGGGGATGCTCTTCGACGGATCGCGGGCCGTGAGGGTGATGTCGAGGATCTCCGAGGCCTTCTTCGCGTCGTCGAAGAACATCTCGTAGAAGTCCCCCATGCGGAAGAAGAGGATGCAGTCGGGGTATTTCTCCTTCCACTCCCGGTACTGGACGAGCATGGGGGTCATCTTGACGTCGGCCGGAAGCACCATCAGACCGACCTCCGCCTGTCGAGCCAGCTTTGGAGGATCAGCGCCGCCGCGACCTTGTCCACGGTCCCCTTCCGTTTTTTTCGGGACATGTCCGCCTCGATAAGGGCCTGTTGCGCCACAGCCGTCGAGAAGCGCTCGTCGTACAGCTCCACCGTCCGGTCCGGATATCTGCCACGCAGCATCTCGGCGCACTCCTCGGCTCGAAGGGCCTCGGGGCCACGGCGTCCGTCCGTCCGGATCGGCATGCCGACGAGGAGGACCTCAGGGTCGTACTCGTCGACGAGGGCATCCAGCCGGACCAGCCAGGGGCCTTCCGCGGCGAGAACGGCGATCCCCTGGGCGAACATCCCCAGGGGATCACTCACCGCGACGCCTATGCGGACGGTCCCCAGGTCGAGCGCGATCGTCCGTCTCATCCCTTCGTCATCTGCGTTTCGACCACGCCGGGCAGGGCCTGGAAGACCTTCTCAAGCAGCTCGGGGTTCTTCCCGCCTCCCTGGGCGAGGGCGGGTCGGCCGCCGCCGCCGCCGCCGAGGATCGCGCACATCTCCTTCATGATCTTCCCGGCCGAGATGCCCTTCTGGATGGCCTTCTCGTCGGCCATGGCGACGAGCTGGACGTTCTCCCCCTCGGCGGACGCCAGAAGGATGGCCATGCCGCCCTCGGCCCGCTCGTTCCGGACCCTGTCGCCGATCTCCCTCAGCTGGTCGGTGGCGACGCCGTGGAAGAGCCCGGAGACAAGGACCACGTCCCCCACAAGGGAGCGGTGCAGCGTTGTTCCCAGGGTGTCGCTCAGCGCCTTGGCCTTGAGCTCCTCCATCTTTTTCGTGAGGGTCTTCAGCTCGGCCTGGAGCTGCTGCACCCTGGGGATGACATCGGCCTCGTCGGCCGAGAGGATGTCTCCAAGGGCGCCCATCTCCTCCCAGAGGCGCTGAAAGGCGCGGACCGCCTCCAGCCCGGTGATGGCCGTGATCCTCCTCGTCCCGGATCCGATGCTCTCCTCGCGCAGGATCTTGAAGGGGCCGATGTCCCCGGAACGCCGAACGTGCAGTCCGCCGCAGAGCTCCGTGGAGAAACCGGGGAGCTGCACGACCCGGACCACGTCGCCGTACTTCTCCTCGAAGAGCGCTTTCGCGCCCATCTCCCGGGCGTGGGCCATGTCGCTCTCCGTCGTCTCCACAGGCAGGTTCTCCATGATGCGACGGTTGACCTCCCGCTCCACCGCGGCAACCTGCTCCCCGGTCATGGCCTCGAAGTGCGTGAAGTCGAACCGGAGGCCCCGGTCCCACACGAGGGAGCCCGACTGGCGGACGTGGCCACCCAGAATCCGGCAGAGCGCTTCGTGCAGAAGGTGGGTCGCCGTATGGTTCTTTCGTATTCCGTCGCGCCGTTGGGCATCGACCTCGGCCCGCACGGAGTCGCCGACGGAGAGTGTCCCCGACGTCACGCGCACCGAGTGCACGATCAGGGATTTCCCGTGGTGCTGCGTGTCCGTCACCGTGGCCCGCCCCTCCGGCGACGATATTGCCCCCTTGTCGCCAACCTCGCCGCCCCGTTCGCCGTAGAAGGGCGTCCGGTCGAGGACGATCTCGCCCTCGGCCCCCTCCTCGAGGGCGTCCACCTGTGCGCCGTCCTGGATGAGGGCGACGATTGCTCCGTCGGAGGCGTCCTCGTCGTACCCGGTGAAGATCGTTGCCCCTGCACTCTCGTTCAGGTCCGTGTACACATCCCCCGCGAGGCTGCTGTGCTTTTGCTTGCTCGAGGCCCGCGCCCGTTCCCGCTGGGCGGTCATCTCCCGGTCGAAGGACGCCTTGTCCACGGTGAAGCCGCGCTCCTGGGCGATCTCCGACGTCAGCTCGAAGGGAAAGCCGTAGGTGTCGTACAGCGCGAAGGCCACATCGCCGGGGAGCTCCCTTCGACCCTGCCCCTCGAGCCGGTTCAGCTCGCCGTCCAGCAGGTCCGTCCCCTGAAGAAGGGTCCGGTCGAACCGCTTCTCCTCCACGTCGATGATCTGTTCGATGGTGAGCCGGTTGTCCACAAGCTCGCGATAGGGGTCGGCCATCATGGCGAGCACGTCGGGCAGGAACTCCGTCAGGAAGGGGCGGTCCACGCCGAGAAGGCGCCCGAACCGGGCGGCCCTCCTCAGGAGACGGCGCAGCACGTACCCACGGCCCTCGTTCGCCGGAAGGATGCCGTCGGCGATCATGAACGCCACGGAGCGGACGTGGTCCGAGATGACGCGCATGGCCAGATCCGTCTTGGGGTTCTGCCCGTAGGGGATGCCGCTCATTCGGCTCGCCCTGTCGATGTAGGGTTGGAAGAGATCCGTCTCGAAGTCCGTCCTGACCCTCTGGACCACTGAGGTCAGCCGCTCGAGCCCCATGCCCGTGTCGATGTTCTTCTTCGGCAGCGGCACGAGGGTCCCGTCCTTCTGCAGGTCGAACTGGGTAAAGACGAGGTTCCATATCTCGAGGTACCGGTCGCAGCTGCACCCCGGGGCGCAGTCCGGTTTTCCGCAGGAGAAAGACAGATCGGGGTCGTAGAGTATCTCGGAGCAGGGCCCGCAGGGCCCCTGATCCCCCATGAACCAGAAGTTCTCGTCCCTGCCGAACCGGAGTATCCGCTCCTCGGGCATGCCCACGAGCGTGTGCCAGGCATGGAAGGCCTCTTCGTCATCCTTGTAGATTGTGGCGTACATCCGGTCCCCCTCGAGGCCGATCACCTCGGTGAGGAAGGTCCAGCCCCAGCGCACCGCTTCGTTCTTGAAGTAGTCGCCCCAGGCGAAGTTCCCCAGCATCTCGAAGAAGGTGTGGTGCCTCGCCGTGCGGCCCACGTTGTCGATGTCGTTCGTCCGGACGCACTTCTGGGCCGTGACGGCCCGGGGCGTCTCCGGCTTCTCTATCCCGAGGTAGTAGGGCTTGAAGGGGACCATCCCCGCGATGGTGAAAAGCAGCGACGGATCGTCGGGCACGAGGGAGAAGCTCGGGTAGTGCCGACTCCCCTTGGACTTCCAGAATTCGATGAACAGCGACCGTATATCCCTGCCTGATCTCCACTCCATACCTTTACCCTCCCTGATCTGCCCGTCTCCCGCACCGTTGCCGAGAAGAGCGGCCTGCTACCCCAGAAGATTATCTCGCATCTCCCTCGCCTTGGCGAGGATTTTTTCGCGATCCACCCCCGGATAGGTCCCGTTGCGATAGATCCATCGCCCGGCGACCATTGTACACCGAACGTCCGCGGAGCTTCCCGCATAGACGAGGAAGGGAAGGATGTTCTCCTCGGAGACGCCGAGGTACTGCGGCCCGTCGAGGTCCACGAGGACCAGGTCGGCGGCCCACCCCTCCCGGATGAACCCCTTCTTCCTGAAGCCGAGGGCCTCGGCCCCTCCGTAGGTTGCCATTCGCAACGCCTGCCGGGCCGACACCACCGTGGCGTCCCGTCTCTGCCCCTTGTGCAGCACGGAGGCGCTTCGCATCTCGCCCCACAGGTCGAGGCGATTGTTGCTCGCCGCCCCGTCCGTCCCGAGGGCGATCCTGTCCGTCCGCCCCAGGAGTCCGGGGAGGTCCATCACGCCGCTGCCGAGCTTCAGGTTGCTGTTCGGGTTGTGGGCGATGGACAGGGCGTCGAGGTTCAGCCCCGCCAGGTCTTCGGGGGAGAGCCACACGCAGTGGGCAAGGAGCGCCCCCGGAGCCTCGAGGATACCGGAGGCCTCGAGGTACTCCGCCGGCGTCATGCCAAATTCGTCCTTCAGGTACCCGAGCTCCCACTCCGTCTCGAGGAAGTGGACGTGCACGGCAAGGCCGCGCGCGGCCGCCTCGGCCGTGATCTCCTTCATCAGAGGCAGGGGGACCGTGTAGGGGGCATGAGGTCCCAGTTGGACGGACACGAAGTCCCCGTGTTCCTTCCATGTTTCGGCGAGACGCAGGCCGTCGTCGAACTTCCACCGTTCGTCGCCGACGATCCCCCGACAGGGGGCGCACCGCACCCCCGCCTCGAGGGACGCTTCCACCACCGCGTCCATCTCGAAGTACATGTCGCCGAAGGCCGTCGTGCCGCCCGAGACCATCTCGAGCAGCGCAAGGCGCGTCCCCCACAGGACGTGCTCCTTCCGCAGCTTCGCCTCCACGGGCCAGATTTTGGTCTGGAGCCACTCCATGAGGGGGGCCTCCTCGCCGATGCCCCGGAGCAGCGACATGGCGGCGTGGCTGTGGGCGTTCACGAACCCCGGGATCAAGGCCATCCGCCCCCGCCCGTCGACGGTCTCGTCGGCCTTCTCCCCGCTCTCCGGCGGGAGCAGCGCGGCGATCTTCCCGTCAGCCACGAGCACCGAGCCGCAACGCCCCCGGTCCATGGAGCCGTCGCAGATCAGGACGTTCTTCAGCAGCGTGGTCATGTTACTCCCTCCAGCTCCTCATGTACGCCTCCTGCTCCTCCGTCATCCGGTCGATGACGAGGCCGAGGGAGGCCAGCTTGGCCTCCACGACGGCCCGGTCGATCTCCGGCGGGACGTCGTGCAGCCCGGGCTCCATGGCGTTGTTCGCCACGTAGATGGCCGCCTCGAGCTGCAGCGCGAAGCTCAGGTCCATGATCTCGATGGGGTGTCCGTCGGCACAGGCGAGGTTCACCAAGCGCCCCTCGCCGAGGAGGTGCATCCGCCGCCCGTCGGCCAGCGTGTACGTCGTGACGCCGGGCCGCGACTCCTCCACGGATGAAGAGAGTCCCTGCAGATCGCTCTTGCATATCTCCACGTCGAAGTGCCCCGCGTTGCCGAGGAGGACGCCGTCCTTCATCCGCTCGAAGTGTTCCCGCCGTATGACCCGCGTGTTGCCCGTGAAGGTCAGGAAGATATCCCCGCGCCCCGCCGCCTCGGCCATGGGCAGGACGTCATACCCGTCCATGACGGCCTCGAACGCCCGATGCGGGTCCACCTCCACCACGGCGACCCGTGCCCCCATCCCCGAAGCCCTCATGGCAAAACCCCGGCCGCACCAGCCGTAGCCCACCACCACCACGGTCTTGCCCGCGATGAGGAGGTTCGTCGTCCGAAGCAGCCCGTCCAGGACGGACTGCCCCGTTCCGTAGCGGTTGTCGAAGAGGTACTTGCTCTTGGCGTCGTTCACGGCGATCACGGGGAAGGCGAGCACCCCCTCCCGCTCCATGGCCCGCAGGCGTTTCACGCCCGACGTGGTCTCCTCCGATCCGCCCCGCACTCTCGGGAGCTCGTCTCTCATCTCGCTGTGCAGCATGGCCACGAGGTCCGCCCCGTCATCCACCACGATGGTCGGCCCGGCGGACAGCGTCCTCCGGAGGTTGCCCTCGTACTCGGCCATGTCCATGCCGTGGCGGCTGAACACGGAGACGCCGCGCCGGACCAGCGCCGCACAGACGTCGTCCTGGGTCGAGAGCGGGTTGCTCCCCGAGGCGAACACGGAGGCGCCGAGCTCCTTCAGCACAAGGAGCAGGCAGGCCGTCTTCGCCTCGAGATGGAGACAGGCCGAGAGGACCGTTCCGGCGAGCGGCCGGTTCCGGCGGTATCGCTCCTCAAGATGGCGGAGCACCGGCATGGCGCTCCAGGCCCATTCGATCTTCCTGTCCCCCGACGGGGCCAGGGCCGGGTCGGCAATTCTGCTATCCATGAAATCAGTCCTTTCCCGCCAGGAGGGCGGCAATTTTTCCGTCGTAGGGAGGCGTGAGAACGCCTCGCTCCGTCACGATCGCAGAGACGAGCGCGGCCCCGGTCACATCGAAGGCCGGGTTCCACACCCTGTAGTTCGCCGGCAACACTCCGGCTCCGGGCAGGCGAAGCATCTCCTCCGGCGCTCGCTCCTCTATGGGGATGGCCTCCCCCGACGGGAGGTTTCCGTCTATGGTGCTGAGCGGGGCCGCCACGTAGAAGGGGATGCCGTGATGGTGCGCGAGAACGGCGAGCCCGTAGGTCCCGATCTTGTTCGCCGTGTCGCCGTTGGCCGCGATCCGATCGGCGCCCACGAGGACGGCGTCGATGCCGCCCCTCTTCATCAGAGCCGCCGCCATGCTGTCGCACACCATGGTCACGGGGATGCCCTCCTGGAGAAGCTCCCACACGGTGAGTCGGGCGCCCTGCAGAAGCGGCCTCGTCTCGCAGGAGAAGACCGTGACCTCTTTGCCCGCCTCCCGGGCGGACCGGATCACCCCGAGGGCCGTCCCGTGGCCCCCCGTGGCGAGGGCACCGGCATTGCAGTGCGTCAGGACGGAGCAGCGCTCCGGGAGAAGCTCGGCGCCGAACTTTCCGATTGACCGGTTGCACGCCACGTCCTCCTGAAGGATATGTCCGGCCTCCTCGAGGAGTCCGGCGGCGAGGCCGTCATCGGGCAGGGCATCCGCCCGGCACATCATCCGGTCGAGGGCCCAGAAGAGGTTCACCGCCGTGGGGCGGGTCCTCCTGAGCCGCTCCAC
>CALCQG010000120.1 GCA_937897575.1 uncultured Synergistales bacterium
GCGCTGCTCCTCATCGTCGGGGGCAACATGATCCGGGAGTCCTTCGGTACGGAGGATCCGACCTGTACGCCCACGGACCCCTCCTGCGGAGTTCCGTTGCTCACCGTTGCCCTTGCCACGTCCATCGATGCTCTGGCGGTGGGGATCAGCTTTGCCGCCGTGAACGCCTCCGTCCTCGTGCTGGCCGTCGCCGCGGGCCTCATCACCGCCGTGCTCTGCTTCTGCGGCGTCCTGGCGGGCGGACGGGTCGGCGGGTATCTGGGCAAGCGGGTGGAGTTCGCCGGCGGACTTGTCCTCTGCCTCATAGGCCTGAACATCCTTCGGGCGCACCTTCTGGCATGATGGACAGAGAGGCCTGGGTCTACATACTTCGCTGTTCCGACGGGACGTTCTACACGGGCTGGACCTTCGACCTCCAGATTCGCCTGACGGCCCACAATAACGGAAAAGGGGCCAGGTACGTTCTGTCGAGGCGCCCTGTCGAGCTCGTCTATCGGGAGGCCGTGGTGTCACGAAGCGCCGCCCTTCGCCGGGAGCTGGAGATAAAGCGGATGGCCAGGACGGCCAAAGAGGACCTGGTGCGCTCCTTTCAGCGGAGGGAACCCTTGGATCCTGAAGGAAAAGGACTATAATACCGGAGGGCGCCGGAGTGCGGCGACGGAAAGGCGCCTGGTCAGTACCCCTGAAGGGAGGGCATCGCCATGATTGCCATAGTGAAGACCTATGAGGACGGAGTGAGCAGGGAGATGTCCCTTGAGGAGCTGGATCAGGGCGCCTGGATCAGCATGGTCTCTCCGTCCCGGGGCGAGATGGAGTCCGTGAGCGCCGCGACGGGCGTCCCCTTCGACGTGCTGACCGCCGCCCTCGACCCGGAGGAGACGTCCCGAATCGAATCCGACGAGGGGTATATCCTCGTCGTGATCAACGTTCCCAAGGTCGAAGGGAACTACAAGTTCGACGCCATCCCCATGGGCATCATCGTCACGAAGCACAATGTCATTACGGTCTGCCTGGAGCACAACGACATCCTGCCCTCGGGCGCCGCGGTCATGGGGGGGTTCTCCACCTTCAAGCGGACCCGGTTCCTCTTCCTGATCCTCTTCCGCGCCGCGACGTTCTTCCTGAAGTACCTGGTGCAGATCGACCGCCGCTCCAGCGTCATCGAGGCCAACCTGCGGCAGTCCATGCGAAACGAGGAGCTCTTTCAGCTGCTCGACCTCGCGAAGAGCTTGACTTACTTCACAAGCGCCCTTCGGACGAACCGGTCCGTTGTGGACAAACTCATCCGGATCTGTTCGAATATCCAGATGCACGATCTGATCAAGGTCCGCGAGGAGGACGAGGAGCTCCTCGAGGACGTGAAGATCGAGTACGATCAGGCCTACGAGATGGTGCAGATGTACAGCAACATCCTCAGCGGCACCATGGACGCCTTCGCCTCCATCATCTCGAACAACCTCAACATCGTCATGAAATTCCTCGCCTCCGTCACCATCATCCTGGCCATACCCACGGTGGTGTCCAGTCTCTGGGGGATGAACGTCCCAGTCCCCTTCACGAGCCACCCCATCGGTTTCATGATCGTCTCGGGCATCGCCTTCTTCGCCGCCCTGACGGCGGCCGTCTACCTTCTGAAGAAGAAGATGTTCTGAACCACATGGACGAAGAGAGAGGCGAGGGGGAGCCGCTGCGGCTCCCCCTCGCCCCTCTCTTCGCAGTGTGTCGGTTTCGATCAAAGGTTCCTGAGGACGATGGCCTCGCCCTGTCCGCCTCCGATGCAGGCGCTGACGATGCCGAACTCCTTCTTCTGGTCCTTCAGGGCATAGAGGAGCGTCGCGAGGATCTTGCCCCCCGTGGCGCCGATGGGGTGCCCAAGGGCGATGGCTCCGCCGTGGGGGTTCAGCAGGTCCATGTCGAACTTGAGCTCCCGGTGGCAGGCGATGATCTGGGCCGCGAAGGCCTCGTTGATCTCGATCAGCTCCATGTCGCACAGGGACATCTTGGCCATGGCGAGGGCCTTCGGGATGGCGACGATGGGGCCGAGGCCCATGTGGACCGCGTCGAGCGCGCCGCTGGCATACCCGACGATCTCGGCCAGAGGCGTATACCCGTTCGCCTTTGCCCAGTCGCCGTCGGCTACCACATAGGCGCTTCCGGCGTCGCAGAGCGCCGAGCTGGACCCGGCCGAGATGGTCCCGTCCTTCTTGTAGATGGGCGGCAGCTTCGAGAGCGCCTCGAGGCTCGTGTCGCCCCTGGGGTTCTCGTCGGTGTCGACGACGATGGTCCCCTTCTTCCGGTCCTGGATCTCCACGGGGACGATCTCCTCTTTGAACTTTCCGCCCTCGATGGCCGCCACGGCCTTCCTGTGGCTGGAGAGCGCGTACTCGTCCTGCTCCTGCCGCGAGATGGAGTACTCCTGGACGAGGATCTCCGCCGTGGCCCCCATCATCATGTCGGCCAGAGGACACATGAAGCCGTCCTTGTGGAGGGAGTCCTCGGCCTTCTTCTCGCCCATGCGGAAGCCCCAGCGGGCGTCGGCCAGAAGGTAGGGGACGTTCGAGGCGCTCTCCATCCCCCCGGCGACGACGGCCTTCGCGTCGCCGAGCCGGATCAGGTTCGCGGCCAGCATGCCTGTCTTGAGGCTCGAGCCGCAGCGCTTATTGACCGTAAAGGCGGGGATGGACTCCGGCAATCCGGCGCGGAACATGGCGATCCGGGCCGGGTTGGCGCCGACGCCGGCCTGCCAGCCGTTCCCCAGGATGACCTCGCCGATGTCCTCGGGAGAAACGCCCGAACGGCGAACCGCCTCCGCAACGGCGAATGCCCCGAGGTCCGGAGCCTGGAAGTTCTTGAGGCCCCCTCCGAACTTTCCTCCCGCCGTCCGGCATGCGCTGATGATGACTGGTGTGCCCACGATGGATTCCTCCTCTCTATTCGATACCCTTCATAAGGCAGAGATCGGGCGATACGACGTACTCCATGGTTGTGTTCGCCTGAATCTCCTCCTTGGTCACCTCTGGTGCGATCTCGCAGAGCGTCATCACTCCGTCGGTCTTCCGCATGACGCAGAACTCCGTCACGATCACGCTGACGACGCCCTTGCCGGTGAGGGGGAGCGTGCACTTCTGCACGAGCTTGGGACGCCCCTTCTTGTCGCAGTGCGTTGTGGCGACGTAGACGTGTTTCGCTCCCGTGACGAGGTCCATAGCGCCGCCCATCCCCGGGACCATCTTCCCCGGAATCATCCAGTTTGCAAGATCTCCCTGGCCATCCACCTCCAGCGCGCCGAGGACTGTGGCGTCGAGGTGTCCCCCGCGGATGAGCCCGAAGCTCATGTCGCTCGCGACGATGGACGAGCCTGGAATGAGGGAGAGGCAGCGCCCTCCGGCGCCGATGAAGCGAAGGTCGTCCACGCAGGGTTTTGGGCCCGCGCCCACCACACCGTTCTCCGTCTGCAGGACGACGGTCTTTCCCTCGGGCACGTAGTCGGACACGAGCGTCGGTATCCCTATGCCGAGGTTCACCACGGCGCCGTCATCCAGGTCCATGGCGATGCGTTTGGCTATGCGATGGCGGATGATCTCTTCATCAAGTTCGGGTAGCATAGTATCCGTCTCCTTTCAACACGAGGATGTCCACGAGCATGCCGGGCGTGACGATCTGGTTCGCGTCGATCTCGCCCTGGGGAACTATGGCGTCCACCTCGGCGATGACGAGCTCCGCCGCCGCCGCCATGGCCGGGTTGAAGTTCCTCCCCGTCCCGAAGTACGTGAGGTTGCCCCAGCGGTCTGCCCTGTAGCCCCGGAGAAGCGCCACGTCCGCCTTCAGAGGCAACTCGAGGATGTACTCCCGGCCCTCCACCTCGAGGACCTGTTTCCCCTCGGCATGGATCGTCCCCACGCCCGTGGGAGTGAGGAAGCCGCCGAGGCCGAACCCTCCGCACCGGATTCTCTCGACGAAGGACCCCTGGGGGACCAGTTCGAGCTCCAGCTTGCCCTCGTTGTACAGCTTTTGGGTCATCCGGTTCAGGCCGATATGGGACGCGGTGACCTTGCGGCACTGCCCGTTCACCACGAGCTGCCCGTGCCCGACGCCCTCCGGGTGCTCGTCGTTGGCGTACAGGGTGTCGTTGGATATGAGATGAAGATTTTTCGTCCCCTGGGCCACAAGGGCGTCGATGAGCGTGTAGGGGACGCCCGCGTAGTTGAAGCCGCCCACCATGACGGAGGCTCCGTCATGGATGTGCCGCACCGCTTCCTCTGCCGACATGACCGGCTTGATCAGTTTGCCTCCCATAGCGTGTCAATACCTCCTCATGGGTGTACGTTGGTCTCGGGGGGAATCTGGTTCCCCTGGACCTTCCTTTTCTGGAGGAAGTACACTCCCACCAGAATGACGAGGCCGAGGATGTCCGTCACGAGCCTCGGGTCGATGAGCATGAACGGGACGGCGAGAAGGAGCGCCCGCTCAACGATGGATAGCGGCGCGATGTAGTACCCCTGCACTCCGGCGGAGAGCCCTATGATCGCCATGAGGGCCGATCCGGTGCTGAGCACGATGTTGATGATGCTCCCCTGGAAGAGAAGGTGCGAATTGTAGATGAACATATAGGGGACGATGAACCCCGCCGCCGCAGTGGCGAGGGCGGTGAACCCCGTCTTGAGGACGTTCGATTTGGCGATGCCCGCCGCGGCATATGTCGCGAGGGCCACGGGGGGCGTCACGTCCGCGGGGACGCCGAAGTACAGGCAGAACAGGTGCGCCGACATGAGGGGGACGCCCATCTGATAGAGGGCCGGGGCGGCGAGGGTCGACGTGATGATGTACTGCGCCGTTGTGGGAACGCCCATGCCGAGGATGATGGACCCGATCATGGTGAGGATGAGGGCGAGGGGAAGAATGCCCTGAGAGAGGCTGATGACGAAGGACGAGAAGGCCAGCCCGATCCCCGTGATCCCGATCACGCCGATGACGATGCCGGAACAGGCGCAGGCCGCGGCGACCTCGACGGCTCCGATGCCGCCGTCGATGAGGGCGAAGAGCACCTTCTTCGGCGTCATCCGGTTCTCCTTCTTGCCGAGCCAGGATGCGCCGATCATCAGGACGATGGACCAGAACACGGCCTTCACCGCCGAGTAGCCCAGAGAGAGGAAGACCACGAGGGTGATGATGGGGATCAGGAGGTTCCATCCCTCCTTCAGGACCTTTCGGGCGTTGGGGATCTGGTCGGAGGGAAGCCCCTTCATCCCCCGTTTCCCCGCGCGGAAGTGCACCATGGCGATAATGGAGATGAAGTACAGCGTCGCCGGAATAGCGGCGGCCACCACGATGTCCCAGTAGGAGATCCCGAGGAACTGGGCCATGATGAAGGCCGCGGCGCCCATGACTGGCGGCATGACCTGACCGCCCGTGGAGGCTGCCGCCACGACGGCCCCCGCGAAATTAGGCTTGTAGCCCGAGGATTTCATCAGAGGGATGGTAAAGGCGCCGGTGGTGACGGCGTTGGCCACGGAGCTCCCCGAGACCATGCCCATGAGGAGGCTTGCAACCACCGCCGCCTTGCCCGAGCCGCCCTGGCTCCGCCCGGTCAGCGCTACGGCGAGGTCGATGAAG
>CALCQG010000121.1 GCA_937897575.1 uncultured Synergistales bacterium
GGATAGAGGGTCATCATGCCGCGCATCTCCTTGTAGGGCGTCTTCCCCTCGTAGGTCCCCGTGCCGTTGAAGGCGTAGTAGCATATGCCGTTCTGGCCTATGCCAACCTGCACCTCGCCGTTCTGCATGAGCTCCACGTTCTGAGGCGTCCCGGCCGTGGACTGGGCCGAAGCGCGAACGCCCTCGAGATTTTTCGTCCAGATCTGCGCCATGGCGTTGCCTATGGGGTAATAGGCGCCGCCCGTCGTCGCAGTGGCGAGGTTGATCCGATAGGTCTTCGCCTCCGCGATACCGACACAACCCACCATCACCAGAAGCGCAACAACGAGTATCTTTGTCCAGAGACCCTTCTTCACTGTTTTTCCCTCCTTTGATGTGTTACTCTGTGCCACCTTCGTCCATAACTATGACGCTCCGCTCTCGTCCCGATGAGGACCCTCCGGAACGAGAGAGTGACTGGGCGACGGCTACCCCTTCCGGGCGACACCCGTTTTTCTCGCCGCCTCGGCCACGGCTGCCGCCACGGCCGGGACGACCCGCTTGTCCATCACCTCGGTGATGATCCGGTCGGCCCGAAGCTCCGCCGGCGGGATGAGATCCGCGAGGGCATGGGCCGCGGCCAGCTTCATCTCCTCGTTTATGACGGAGGCCCGGACATCCAGCGCGCCCCGGAAGATGCCGGGGAACCCCAGACAGTTGTTGATCTGGTTCGGGAAGTCGCTCCGCCCCGTGGCGACCACCACCGCACCCGCCGCGTGGGCCTCGTCGGGGTAGATCTCCGGCGTGGGGTTCGCCATGGCGAAGACGATGGCCCCCGGCGCCATGGACCGGACCATGTCCTGGTTGATGATGTCGGGCCCGGAGAGGCCGAGGAACACATCGGCGCCCTTCATCACATCCCCTATGGAGCCGCGCTCGCCGTTGGGGTTCGACCGGGTCGCGATCTCCTCCTTGGCCCAGTTCATGCGCTCCGTCCGCCCCTTGTAGATGGCCCCGCTCCGGTCGCAGAGGATCACGTTCTTCGCCCCGGCGGACATCACGAAGTTGCAGATGGCCGTGCCGGCTGCCCCGGCGCCGGAGATGACGATCTTCACGTCCTCGATCTTCTTCGAGACGACCCTAAGGGCGTTCAGCACCCCGGCGAGGACGATGACGGCCGTCCCGTGCTGGTCGTCGTGGAATACGGGGATGTCGCAGATCTCCTGAAGTTTCCGCTCCACCTCGAAGCAGCGGGGGGCCGCGATGTCCTCGAGGTTGATTCCCCCGAAGGAGGAGGTGATGAGGGACGCCGTCCGGACGATCTCGTCGGTATCCTTCGAGTTGATGCAGATGGGAAGGGCGTCCACGCCGGCGAAGGTCTTGAAGAGGATGGCCTTCCCCTCCATGACGGGCAGCGCGGCGTCGGGGCCGATGTCCCCCAGGCCGAGGACGGCCGTCCCGTCGGTGATGACGGCCACCATGTTCCCCTTGGCCGTCACCTCGTAGAGCGCATCCCTGTTACGCCCGATCTCCCTGCAGGGCTCCGCCACACCGGGCGTGTAGGCAAGGGCGAGGTCCGCCATGGAGTTCACCGGGACCTTGCTCTCGATGGCCACCTTGCCCCGCTTCTCCCTGTGCAGTGCGAGGGAACGCTCGTACACATCTTCCTTCCTCATTCACGATCACTCCTTCTATTCTGTTGTGCTGCACGTGCTCTGCATGCTCCGCCGCTGGGTTCCCGCGACGGATCGAACCTGCCGGAGGGCCCGGCGCGACGATCAGACGTAGCTTCCCTCGAAGGAGTCGGCCTTCTTCGGCTCGTAGTCGCCAAAGTAGGCCGAGAAGTCCATGGACAGATAATCGCACATCTCCTGGACCTCCACCAGCGTGTTGTCGTTGATCGGGACGCCGTTCTTCATCTTGTCCGCCACGGACTCGATCTCCTTTTCGCCGTGGGTGTAGATCCGCTCCTGTCCGTCGGCCTTCGGGCTGTCCCGAAGCTCCTGCAAAAATCTGGAGAGGTTGGCCTTGATCGCGGCCGCGTCG
>CALCQG010000122.1 GCA_937897575.1 uncultured Synergistales bacterium
ATGATCACGCTCGCCACGACGACCCGGACGGACCCCACGGTGAGCGGCGGCGTCCCGGCCGGCGTCAGGGCCTGGAGCAGCCCCGTCGTCCCCCAGAGCGCCCCGGCCATCAGGACGAAGGCGACGCTCACCCCCTGCTTCTTCCCCATGGACTCCACCCTCTCGTGAAAATCATCCCCGCTCGCCCATTGTACCCGGAAAAACGCGACGATGCGAAGGGGACGGCCCCTCTTTCGGAACTGCTGCAGAGTATTTCTTGTCACCTCGTGGAGCGTCGTCACCATGAGTCGACGGTGCGCCCTGGTATGGCCGAAGGGTGCCGGTCTGGCTCCGGCCCAGGGCTCACAAACCGTCACCGTCGGACCGACGGTGACGCGGCGATCAGGGTGGCGCTCTTGAATGGCCCTCTGACGTTGCGCCCCCGCACTGGAGGGGCATCGTGTCTGAACGACCGAGTCCTCGCGCCGCAAGGACTCGGCGAGGGTTTTCAGGGGCCTTCCGCGCCGAATAGAAGTTGGAGAACGCTCCCGTTCCGTCGGTCCATCGCCCTCTTGACACTATTTTTCGAAGGTATATTCTTATATCCGCATAGGCAGTTATGCGTCTCAGGAGGCGCGATTGCGGCTCAAAGGAGAGTAATCGGACCGTTCTCGCATTCCCTTGCGCTCTGCGCCCTTTCGCGTCGAGCGACAGAAACTCCTGTCGAAGGGTATCGTCCGGCTCTTCCGGGGAGGCTCCGTTCCCTTGAACGTCCTTCCGCCTCCGCCCTCGCGCCCCCTGAGAGCGGGAAAGGGGAATGATCCATGCACGATCTGGTCGAACTGTTCAAGGCCCTTGCCGATGAAACACGGCTGCGCATCCTGAATCTCTTGTACGAGCGGGAACTCTGCGTCTGCGACGTCATGGCGGTGCTCGACATCCCGCAGTCCAAGGCGTCTCGCCACCTGATCGCGCTGAAGCGCGTCGGTTTGGCGACGGACCGGCGGGAGGCGCAGTGGATGTATTACTCTCTGGTCCGGGAAAAAGAGACGCGCCTCATCGAGGAGTGCGTCGTCGGCCGACTTCGCGGCGATGATCGATATATCAGGGATCTGCGGCTGCTGGACGACAGGCTGAACGAAAAGGAGTGCCCCTGCGGGCGGAATGCGCCCTGAAAAAGGAGGAGGAGCGGGATGGATATACGCAGAGTTGTGAAGGACGCCTACGGAGCGGCCATCGATCGCACGGGACAGTGCTGCGGAGGAGACGGCGACAGCCGGTGTATGACGACGGGCAACTACGATAAGGCGGTGACGTCCGCTCCCGAAGATATCATCGGGCAGTCCTTCGGATGCGGCAACCCGATTCAGGCGGCGTCGTTGCGGAAGGGGGAACGGGTTCTCGACCTTGGCAGCGGCGCGGGGCTCGACCTGGTCCTGGCCTCGAAGGCCGTGGGGGAGACGGGCCACGTCTACGGCCTCGACATGACGCCCGCCATGCTGAGCCAGGCGCGGAGGAACATCGATCGGCTGGGGCTGAGGAACGTCACGTTGCTGCGGGGCTACATCGAGGACGTGCCGCTCCACGACGGCGGCGTCGATGTCCTGATCTCGAACTGCGTCATCAATCTCTCGCCGGACAAGGACCGGGTCTTTGCCGAGGCCTACCGAGTGCTGACACCCGGTGGACGTTTCTGCGTGTCCGACGTGGTCCTGCTCAAACCTGTCCCTGAACGATTGAAAGAGGACCCTGCCGCATGGTCGGGGTGAGTGGCCGGGGCTCTTCCGTCGGAGGAGTACCGATCGAAGCTGGAGCGAGCGGGATTTCGCGACGTGACCGTCACGATCACGAAGCCCTATGCGCTGAACATGGAGGTTATGCGGAGCGCCTTCGAGGCTTCGTCCTCCGCCGACTACGAGGCCATGGAGGGTATCTCGGCGAGTGCCCTGATAACGGCGTTGCGATAGATGGCCAAAGGCCCGCCACCGGGGCGAGGGAGAGAGGACCCGATGGGCTGCTTCGGCGGATCGTACGGGTCGTCCATCCGCCGGCCCCGCTCGGGGCGGACGGGGTGATGCCGGTGCGCCGCTTTCGGACCGCCGGCGTCGAAGAGGGCCGCACGGGCTGTGCACAGAGGAAGGGGGAGAGACCATGAAGAAGATTATCTTTGTATGTGTCCATAACTCCGGACGCTCCCAGATGGCCGAGGCGTTCGCCGAGCGTCTCGGGTCGGGACGAATCGTCGCCGAGTCGGCAGGGACGAAGCCCTCGAGCACGGGGCTGAACCCCGTCGTGGTCGAGGCCATGAGGGAGATCGGCTACGACATGAGCGGTCATCACCCGAAGATGCTGACCTTCGAGATGCTGGAATCCGCCGATAAGGCGATAACCATGGGGTGCGGGGTCGACGCGGCGTCCTGTCCCGCCGCCCTTGTCCCAATGGAGGACTGGGCGCTTGACGACCCGAAGGGGAAGGGTATCGAGGCCGTTCGGGTGATCCGCGACGAAATCCGGGAGCGGGTCGAGCGGCTGATCGCCGATATGACCCCGTAGCGTGGACAGAGCGGGGAACGGCGTGCGCCGCGAGCGATTCTCGCCCGACGAACGCCCTCCCGAAACAAGAGGGGACTGGGCGACGAACAGGGGAGGCCGGGGAGACGGGACGGCCTCCCTTACTCGTACCGCAGGGCCTCGATGGGGTTGAGCAGCGAGGCTTTCCAGGCCGGGTAGAAGCCGAAGAAGATGCCGACGAAGACGGAGAAGCCGAAGGCGAGCACCACGGAGCCCGAGGAGACCTCCGTGGCCCAGCCGAGGGCGCCCGTGACGGTGTGGGAGGCGAGGATCCCCAGGAGGATGCCGATGATGCCCCCCGCGATGGAGAGGAGCAGCGCCTCCATGAGGAACTGGGTCCGGATCTTCGAGCTCCGCGCCCCGATGGCCATCCGGATGCCGATCTCCCTCGTCCGCTCCGTCACCGAGACGAGCATGATGTTCATGATACCGATGCCCCCCACGAGGAGGGAGACGGACGCCACGGCCCCCAGCAGGAGGGACATGACCCGGGAGGACTGACGCGCGGCGTCGAGCATCTGGGCCATGTTCCGGACGTCGAAGTCGTCCTCCCGTCCGTCGCCGATCCTGTGGCGCTGCCGCAGAATGGATTTGACCTCCCGCTCGGCAGCCTCCACGGAGGCGTTGTCGACGGCGGCCACGGTGATGCGCTGAACGGAGTTGGCGATGCCGCGCCGGAAGAGCCGGTTCTGCGCCGTCCTGAAGGGGACGAAGACCGTGTCGTCCTGGTCCTGCCCCCAGGGCGTCTGGCCTTTGGGCGCCAGGACGCCTATGACCTCCACGGGGACGTTGCGGATCCGAACGGTCTTCCCGACGGGGTCCTCGCCGCCGAAGAGGTTTCTCGCCAAGGTGTCGCCGATGACGGCCACCTTGGCCCCCGATTTGTTCTCGCCGTCCAGGAAGAATCGCCCTGCGGCGACGGTCCACTCCCGGATGTCGAAGATGTCGGAGGTGCTCCCCGTCACGGTGGTGGACCAGTTCAGGTTGCCGTAGATGATCTGGGCGCGGCTGTAGACCTCGGGCGCCACGCCCCGGAGGTCGAAGGCTTCGCGCTTCAGGGCGTCGGCGTCCTCCACGGTGAGCGTCGACGACGACCCGATCTGCTGGCGCACGCCCCCCGCCGAGCTCGCCCCCGGCATAACGATGAGGATGTTGCTCCCGACGCCCGATATGTACTGGGCGATGTTCTTGCTCGCCCCGGCGCCTATGGCCACCATGGTGATGACGGCTCCCACGCCGATGATGATCCCCAGCATGGTGAGGGCCGACCGGATCTTGTTCGACAGCAGAGAACGGACGGCGGTTCTAAGGGTTTCGAACACGGCCTGCCCTCCTTTCGTCGGAGAGAATGCGGCCGTCGCGGAACATGAGGGTTCGTCCGCTGTAGGCCGCCACGTCCGGTTCGTGGGTCACGAGGACGATGGTCTTCCCCTCGTCGTTCAGGGCCACGAAGAGGGCCATGATCTCTTCGCTCGTCTTCGAGTCCAGGTTGCCCGTGGGCTCGTCGGCGAGGATCAGGGGCGTGCCGCCAACGAGGGCCCGGGCGATGGCCACGCGCTGCTGCTGCCCGCCGGACATCTGGTTCGGCCGGTGCTCCATCCGGTCGGCCAGGCCGACGCGGTCCAGGGCCTCTTTGCTTCTTCTCCGGCGCTCCCTGGACGGCACGTTGGCGTAGATGAGGGGGAGCTCCACGTTCTCCAGGGCCGTGGCCCGGGGGAGCAGGTTGAAGCCCTGGAAGACGAAGCCGATCTTGGCGTTCCGGATGTCCGCCAGTTCGTCCCGCGACAGGGCGGCGACCTCCTTGCCGTCCAGGACGTAGGACCCCTCGTCGGGGGTATCGAGGCACCCAAGGATGTTCATCATGGTGGATTTGCCCGACCCCGAGTGCCCCATGATGGAGACGAACTCGCCCTGGTCCACGGAGAAGCTCACGCCGTCCAGCGCCCGAAGCTCCACGTCCCCCGTGCGGTAGATCTTCACGATATCCCGGACGGAGAGGAGGTTCATGGAAGAATCCTCTTCCAGAGGGACTCCTTCGGTTTTTCCGAGTAGGAGACGGCGAGGAGCGTCCCCTCCTTCAGCTGCGGGGCTCCCTTCGCGGCGACGCTTGTGCCGTCGCTCAGGCTCGAGCGGAAGGTCACCTTTTCCCCGAGCTGTCCGTTCTCCACCGTCCAGACGGTGGCCGTTGTTCCGGCCAGGTTGCCGTTCCCCGTCTCCTGAGCGGTCTTCTGCTGTCGCGGGCGGACCGGGGGGGCGAAGGGGGACGATCCGCCGGCGGATGCGGCCGTCTGGCCGCCCGCCTCGGGCGGCGTGAAGCGCAGAGCCGCCAGAGGGACCTTGAGGACGTCCGTCTCGTGGTTCGTGATGATGGAGACGTTGGCCGTCATGCCGAGCATGAGGGCCAGATCGGGGTTCGCCACGGCGATGATCACCGGGTAGGTTACCACGTTGTCCGTTGTGGTGGTGGCGAGGCGGACCTGGCGCACCGTCCCCGTGAAGGAGCGGTTGTCGTAGGCGTCCACGGTGAAGCGGACCTCCTGGCCGACCTTCACCCTCGAGATGTCCGCCTCGTCCACGGAGGCCGCGATCTGCATGTCCGACAGGTCCTTGGCGATGGAGAAGAGGGTGGGCGTGGACAGGCTCGCCGCCACCGTCTGCCCGACGTTGACCTCTCGAGCGATGATGACGCCGTCCTCGGGCGAGACGATCTTCGTGTACCCGAGATTCGTCCTGGCCTGCTCGAGGGCGGCCTGAAGCTGCTGGACGCTGGCCTGGGCCTGGTCGACGCTGGCTCTGTTCGAGAGGTACGTCGCCTCCGCGGCGTCCAGATCGGCCCTGGCGATGAGGTCTCTGTTCCAGAGCTGCTTGTAGCGCTGGTACGTCCTGTAGCTCTCGTTGGCCGCCGCCTTGGCCTTGGCCACGGAGGCCTGGCCCGAGGCGAGGCTGGCCTGGGACTCCCGGACCCTGGCGGAGAGCACGTCGGGGTCAATGAGGGCGATGACCTCGCCCTTCTTCACCTGCTGGTTGTAGTCGGCGTAGATCTCCTTGATCGTCCCGGAGACCTGAGTCCCCACGTCCACGATGGTCACGGCGTCCAGGATGCCCGTGGCCGTCACCGACGAGACGATGTCCCCCCGCGTGACCTCCACGGTGCGGTAGGTGTACTCCGTCGGCTGCTCCTTCGGCACGAGAAAGTACCAGGCGCCGGCGGCAAGGACGGCGACAAGAGCGATCCATTTTTTCATTCCAGTTCCCCTCCCAGTGCCTGCTCCAGTGCGGACAGGGCCGTGCTGTAGTCGTGCAGCGCCTGGACATGGCTGACCTTCGCCTCGTTGTAGGCGAGGAGCGCGTCGGTGACCTCCAGGGCGTTCCCCACGCCGGCGTTGTAGCGCCCTTCGGCGAGCTCCAGGTTTTCCGTCGCCTGGCGGACGAGGAGCTCCGCCACGGGGATCCTCGACTCCGCCTCGCCCACGGCGAGCAGTTTCGTGCGGACGTCGTGGACGGCCGACTGGGTGATCCGTCTTTCGGCGGCCTCCGTCCCCCGGGACGCGGCCCTGGCCTCGTCCAACTGGTACCGGGTCGTCCCGCCGTCGAAGACGGGGATGGACAGGCTTACGCCCGCCCGATAGTCGTCGTCCAGAGGGAAGTCGGAGCCCGAGAGCACCGCCGATCCCGAGACGGACGCCGTGGCGGCGTTACCCTTGGCGGCGATGCCGATGCCGATTCTGTCCATCTCGCTTTTCATCCGGGCGCTTCGCAGATCGGGCCGGTTCTCGAGGGCCCCGGCCAGCGCAGCCTCCTCCGACGGAAGAGGCTGAACGGGGCGGAAGGAGGACGACAGCGTCGCCGGGCTCTGAGCTACGCCCATGGCGTTGGCCAGGGTAGCCCAGCCCGAGTGGACGGCCGCCTCCGCCGAGACCAGGGTCATTTTCGCATTGCTCAGGTCCACCTCGGCCTTCGTCACGTCGAACTTCGGCTTCGTCCCCACCTCGTAGAAGGCCCTCGCCTGGTTCAGATGGCGCTCGTAGCTCCCGACGGCCTCCCTGGCCTGATCCCGCTTCCGCTCGGCGAGGAGCAGGCCGTAATAGGCCGTCTTCACCGCCGTCCGGACGGAGAGCACCGTTCCCCGGGCCGACTCGGAGGCCGAGTCCAGGGAGAGGGCCTGTCGCTTTCTCTGCAGCGTGTTCCGCCCGGAGTCGTAGACCAGTTTGCTCACCGTGAAGGCGGTGGAGTAGCTCTCGTTGCCGCCGCTCGAGGTCGAGGCCGACAGCGAGGCGTCGCCCTTCACGGCGTTGGAGGTCCTGACCTGCCCGAGGCGGGCCTCTTCACCGTCGATCGTCGCCCGTGCCTCCTCGAGGGAGGGGTGGTTCGCCTCGGCGACGGCGAGGCACTCCTCAAGGGAGAGAGGAGCGAAAATCTCCTGAGCCTCCGCCGCCGGAGAGGCGAGAAGAAGAGAAAAAGCCGCGGCGAGTGCGAGAACGGCGCGTCTCATGTCCGGTATCAACCCCTTCGTTGTCTGCCTCTATTGTATGCGC
>CALCQG010000123.1 GCA_937897575.1 uncultured Synergistales bacterium
TCTCCCGCCACGCCGGGTGCCGGAGGAGCAGATCGTCCCGCTGTCGTCTCAGCGTTCTCAGGGTCCGCTTCATATCCGCGGCGGAGCCGCCGAGGGACGCGGAGAGCCGGGCCTCCTCCACGGCGATTCGCTCGTCGAGGCAGCGGGCGCGCTCCTGTCGCTCGTCGAGCTCCTCCATCGCCCGCGCGCCCCAGGCCTCCAGAAAAGCGGCACAGGCCGCCCGGGCCGATTCGAGGGCCTCTTTCCGCTCCCCGGCGTCGGCGCCGGGGATGGAGGCGCGGATCGTCCCGACGGACTCGATCTCCAGGGCCACCTTGGGGGCGTTCTCGAAGGTGATGATCTCGCCGGGTTGCACCGTGTGGATCTCGTCGTCCCCGCCGTCCAGCTCTCGGATCGTCGTCCGCTCGATGGGCTCGAAGTCCACCGTCACGGACAGGGCCTCCATCCGGGCCTGAGCACTCTGAAGCGCCTTCTGGAGAGCCCGTGCCCGAGCCATCTCCTCCTTCGGCGGGAGGAGGATCTTCTTTCGCTCCTGAAGGAACTCGGCAATCTTCTTCTCCATGGCGTCCCCTTCGCGGACGGCCTCCTCGCTCCGGGCGATCTCCCGAGCAAGGGCAAAGAACCCCTCGACCTCCTGCCGCTCGTCCTGCGCCCCTTCAAGGGCTTTCCGTTCGCTCTCGAGTTTCTTTTCGCCCTTCGACGCCTCGGCGCAGGCCGCCTCGCCCCTCCGAACGGCGTCCTCCATGCCGGGCAGGGCGGCTTCGAGACTCTTCAGCTCCTCGTCCGCGCGCTCCAGGTCCGACCGGCACCCCTCGATGGCGCGGAGCCTCTCCGCCGCCACGCCGTGCTGCAGTTCGAGCGCCCTCGCCGCGCCTTCGCGGTCGCGGCGCTCCCGAAGAAGCTCCTCGTACTCCGCCGCACGGCTCTCCGCCGCCCTCCGCCGCTTCGTCCCCTCGGCACAGGCCGCCTCCAGAACCCCGACGGTTTCCCGCAGCTTCGCGACTTCGTCGGCCAGGGCGTTGAACTCGTCGTACTCACGAACGCTAGCCGCAAGCTCCGCCTCTTTCCTCGTGCGCTCCTCGGAGAGGGCGGCCAGGGGCGAGGCTCTGCCCGTGGTCGTCCGCTTCACCCTGCCCGTCTCGGTGAAGAAGTAGCCGTACCGGTCGTCCAGCCTCCGTTCGAAGGTCGCCGCCTGTTCGTCGACCACCTGGTCGGAGAGGGCCGCCTTGACGGCGGCGAGGGTATCGGCGCTCATGTCCTTCAACGGGAGTTCCCCCTGGGGAACCCACAGGACCTGGAGCAGCCCCCAGTCCGAGGGCGGCGCTCCCCTGCCCGAGGGGGAGGGCACAAAGAGGTCCCGGACCCTCCTGTCCGCCGCCGGCCCCTCGGCCAACGGCAGGTACTCCCCTCCCTCCTGCCGGGAGAGCCTGGACATGGGGGCATCGAGAAAGCGCTTTTCGACCCGGTACTCCGTCCCGTCGTGGAAGAAATCCACGAAGACCTCCGGCGCAAGGGCCCGCCCCCAGGGTTGAACGGCCATGGCTCGTGCGCTCTTCGTGTTGTGGCTCTCGAGGAGCGCCATCCGAAGGGCCTCGAAGAGCGAGGACTTGCCCGTCCCGTTGGGCGCGTGGACGATGGTGATCCCCTCGCCGAAGGGGCCCAGTGACAGCTCTCCGAGGATGCTCCGCCAGTGGCGGAGCCGGATCGATCGGAGCAGCACGGCCTAGACCTCCCGGACCATGGCGTACAGCTCGGTCAGCGCCCTGGTTTTCACGGCCTCGGGGGCGTCGCACGACTGAAGGCGCCTCACCGTCTCGCGAAGCAGCCCCGACTGCAGCAGGTCGACCCATCGGTCGTCCGAAGGCGACGGCGCCGTCCCGTCGTCCAGAGACCACCAGAAGAACCGGCTCTCAAGGGCCCCGATCTCGTCGAGAAGCGCCCTTCCGTCGGCGGGAAGCACCCCCGAGAGGGACAGGGCCATGAGCGTCCGATCGGGGGCCTCCACTCCGTCGATTCTCGCCTTGATGCCCTCGAGATCGGCCCTGTCGTGCACCTCCGCCGTCACGGCCCGCCACAGAAAGTGCCCTACGGACTTCTCCTCAACCAGAGGGGCGGCGCCCCGGTGCGGTATGGTGACGATCAGAACTTTGCCCGCCCTCTCCTCGCCGAACTTCGTCGCCTCGTGGGCTCCGGCGTAGGCCATACGGCACGCCCCTCCACCGTCGTCGAATCTGGCACAGGAGTGCCAGTGCCCAAGGGCGAGATAGTCGAGCCCGGAGCGTTCGGCCGCGCCCCTCGGGATGGGGTTGTCCCACTCCTCGATGGGGCACCCCTCCACGGAGCCGTGGGCGAGGCCGATGGCGACGGCATCGCCTTCGGCGCGGATCCACGACGTGGGGTCGGCAGCGGATGCCCTGCTCGTCAGGGGGCAGGGGTAGAGGACACCCTTCGGGACCTCGACGGGGTGCGCCTCCGTCACAATGTGCACGTTGAGGAGCGCTGAGAGGGCCGGGTGTGTCCAAAGGGAACCGGGGACGAAGGGGTCGTGGTTTCCGGGGATGATGTACAGGGGGCATGGAGCCGTCCTGAGGAGATCCGCCGTCCGCTGCACGAGCTGCCTGTCCACGGCGTTGTCGTCGAAGAGGTCGCCGGCGTGGAGGATGAAGTCCACGCCGGCCTCCTTCGCCTGTTCGAGGACGGCCTTTCCCGTTCTGAAACGCTGTTCCCGTATGGCCTCGCCCGCACGGCCCAGGGCCTTCGCCCGAAGGCCGATATGCCAGTCTGCCGTATGAAGGAAACGCATGGCGACCACCCCTTCGTGAATATGTCGACAGATCGAGCCGCCGGGTCCGCGAACCCCGTCACCCGCAACCGCCGGACGGCACCACTATATCATTTCCCATCCCCGCCGGTTGGAACGACGGCCCTGCCCGCGCTTTCGCCTCAGGCTCTGCGGAACGAAAAGAGCCTTCTCACGTTCATCTTCCCGCCTCGACGCTGTACAATAATTATACGGGATGTCCGGGTGCGCGGAGACGGACCCGTTCGTCATATCCCGATCCACTGTCCATATCAAAGGAGGCTACGACAGGATGAAAAAAATTCTGGCAGGGCTCGCGCTCGCTCTCCTCGTCGCCGCACCGGCCGGCGCCGACGCGCTCTACACCGTCACCCTTCGGAACGTCACCGTCGCCCAGACGCAGGATGTGATCCTTGACGTCATGACGAACCACAAGTTCACCATCGAGGACGTGGACCCCTACAGGATCACCTTCATGAAGACCTTCAGCGACGTCTTCATGGGCGGCGCCCGGGTCACCCGGTCGAAGTTCAACCTCCTGCAGCGGGACGACAACGTCAAGATGATCGTCAGCCAGGTCGACGACCTGGGGACGATGAGGCAGGCCCGCTCCATCGATCACCTGATCCCCTACATCAAGGAGATCAAGAACCGTCTCGACGGCACACCTCTCGACCAGATCGTGAACGAGACGAACGACGGTGCGGCGCCGACCAGGCCGAAGATCGAGACGCTCGGCATCGTGATGGGAGAAAGGACGCCACGAGGGGTTGCGATCCAGGCTGTAGCCGAGGGCAGCAGGGCCGAGACCGCCGGACTCATGGCCGGGGACGTCGTGACGGAGATCAACGGCCGCTCCGTGGCGGATTTCCAGCCTCAGGCGCTTCAGCAGTTCATCGAGGAGAAGGATGGGGCGAAGGGAACGCTCTATGTCGGCTTCCTGCGGGACGGCACACTCAAACTCGCGGTGATACCGGACAAGGCGCAATAAAAGCCGCCCCGCCGCGAGCTCGTCTCGAGGGCTTCCGGACGGGAGTCGCTCCTTGAAGGGCAAAAGAGGGCGTGCTTTTCGCCCCTTCGTGTTAGAATATTGCAATCTAGAAATGGAGGATGATACCTTATGGAGAAAAGAACGCTCGAACTTCAGCTGCCGGAGGAGCTGGTGGATCAGCTCCAGTTGATTGCCAACAACGACAACCGTATCCTCGAAAACCAGGCCATTTTCTTCCTGAAAGAGGCCATCGAGCAGTACAAGGCGCGATACGACATCGAGTACAACCACGACGAGAAGACCTTCACCGTCATCCCGCACGTTTCGTCGCGCATCAGGGAGCGCTTCGACCTCGAGTAGCGACCGCAGGAAGACCTGTCCAACGCGAGCCGGAGGCATCGGCCTCCGGTTCGGAGCCCGAGGGGTCTCGCAGAGATGCCCTGAAGTCGAGGGCGGCCAGCGACCCCAGGCAGACGGAATACCTTTTCCGCGACGTTTTTATTGTCCTCGATTATTTTTCCCGTTCCTCATAGGTCTGCTGCCGAATCCGGATCAGGTTTGCCAGGCAGAGATTCACTGGCGTAGGAACTCCGAGCCGTTTTCCCTCATCCACGATGGCCCCGTTGATCACATCGATCTCCGTCTGCCGCTCCGCCGACACGTCCTGAAGCATGGACGATCGGTTCGCCGCCGTCCGTCGGGCAACGTCCCTCGTATGCGCCACCGGGTCCTCCGCCTCGACGCGGATTCCCTTGCGCTCCGCCACGGCCATGGCTTCACGGACCGCTGCCTCGAGCAGTTCGTCGGCCTCGGGCAGTTCGACGAGGCGTCCGTTTTTCAACCCCGTCACGGCCGTCAGGGCGTTTATGCCCACATTGACCAGCAGTTTGGCCCAGATCATCCCGAGCACGTTGGACGACGTTTTGACCGAGAAGCCTGCCCGGCCGAAGAGCGCCGCGATGCGGGCCAGCCTGTCCGTGGCGCTGCCGTCCAACTCCCCGAGGATCGTATCCCCCGTCCCCGCATGACGGATCCGCCCGGGCCCAAGGATGTTGCATCCGTGCCCCGTGATGCCCGCCAGGACTCTGGATGCCCCTGCGACATCCGACAGCTTCTCCGCATTGCCGAGGCCGTTCTGCAGGGTCAGGACCGCCGTGTCCGGCCCGAGAAGGCACCGCGCCCCCTCCATGGCCGCCTTCGTCATCGTGGCCTTCACGAACACGAGCACCAGGTCCGCCTCTCCAGCCTCCCGGGGGTCGGTCACACCCCGAAGAGACCGTACCACTCTGTCCCCGCTCACGCCCTCAATGATGAGGCCGTCGCGGTTCACCGCATCCATGTGCTCCTTCCACACATCGACCAGCGTGACGGGGACCCCCGCCTCGGCGAGCATCCCTCCGTAGAGGGACCCCATCGCGCCGGAACCGAGAATCACTACTCTGTCGGCCATGCCGACCACCTCCTGATTCCTGTTCGATCAAATACCTATCGTCTTGGACCTTCCTGCGGCGCTTCGCTCACTTTCCCGCCGCCGGAAGGGTCCGTATGGAACAGATCTCCGGCCGGAGGATGTCTGCGATGCCCTCTACGAATCAGCAGCTCCGTCAAAGCCGAGGGACCGCGAGAAACTTTCCGACGCCTCCAGCAGAAGGGGCAGCACGTTGTTCCGCCTCTCGTCTCCGTCGGGGTAGAGGAATTTCGGCAGGGCGACGCTCATGGCCGCCACGACCTCCCCCGTCCGGCCGCGCACCGGGGCGGCTATGCAGACGAGCCCCTCGATGTACTCCTCGTTGTCGACGGAGTAGCCCTGTTTGCGGACGGTCCGCAGGCTTTCCTCCAGCGCTTCGCAGGTGACGATGGTGTTCTGCGTGAAGCGACGCTTCGGAAAGGGCGCGAGCAGCTCGTGGACTTTCTCGCCGGGCATCCAGGCCAGAAGGACCTTACCGAGCCCCGTGCAGTAGGCGGGCAGTCGCTTCCCCACGGACAGGTCGACCTTGATGGTGGATCGGCTTTCGATCTTGTCGATGTAGATAACGCCGTCTCCGTCGAGGATGGCGAGGTTGACCGCCTCGTTGGTCCTGGTCGAAAGGTCGCGGAGGAAAGGCGCTCCCTGCTGGCGGAGACCGTGACGCTTCACGACGGTATTGCCCATCTCGAAAAACCGGAAACTCAGGGCATACTTGGCGTTGCCCGGGTTCTGCGCAAGATACCCGAGGTTTCTCAGCGTCGAAACGATGCGGTGCGCAGTGCTCCGCTCGAGGCCGAGGGCGCGGCCGATCTCCGACACGCCCATCTCGCCCCGCTCATCAAGGAGGTCCAGCACCGTACAGGCTCTCTCGATGGACTGAATTCCGCCCCTCTTATCCTTCGGCTCCATGCCGCTCTCTCCCCCTGATACAAAGGATTCGGGTGGGCGATGACGTTGTCGTCATCGCACGCCCACGGACTACAGGCCCCAGAAGAGCCGGATGACCCTCTCCGACGGTTTTCTGGTCATCTTCGCCACGACGATGAAGGCGAGCAGCGAGAGCACCAGCGACGGCACGATGGGGTGCAGTCCGATCGGCCTCGGCAGGAAGTAGTTGAAGTACAGATAGGCGCCGATGCCTGCCAGCATGCTGGCAATAGCCCCCTGCGCGTTGGCCCTCTTCCAGTACAGCCCCAGGATCGTGGGCCACAGGAAGGTGGAGAGCTGTCCCGCCGTGGCGAAAAGGTTGAGCCACACCATGAGCTCCGGCGGATTGAAGGCCAGCGCGACGATGATCACCCCTACGACGAAGCAGGTAACCACGGTGATGGTGCGCAGGGTTCTGAACTGCTCCTTCAGCTCCGGCTTGACGTAGTTGACGAGCAGGTCGTTGACGATGGCAGCTACGACCACCAACAGCTGGGAGTCCACGGTGGACATGACCGCCGCCAGTGGGCCGGCGAGGACCAGCCCTGCCACCACCGGATGGAACAGGGTGGTGATGAGAGTGGGGATGACCAGGTCGCCGGACTGGATGCCCGACACCTGGGTGACGCCGAAGGCGCCGGCGAGGTGCATGCCCAGCAGCAGCACGATGGAGACCACCGTCCCGTAGATAATACCCGAGTGGAGGCTTTTGGAATCCTTATAGCTCATGGCCCGCTGCGCGACGGCAGGGAGTCCCACGACGGCGAAGCCGACAAGCACCCAGAAGCTCGAGACCCACGGCACGGTCATGAATCCCTCTTTGACGCCGTAGGGTGAAATCATGCCCGGATTGACGGCCTTCATGTCCTGGACGATGTTCGCGATGCCCCCGCCCTTCGTGACGATGGCGATGAAGAGCGCTAAGGTGGAGAGGGTCATGACCATCCCCTGGAGGGTGTCGTTGAAGACCACTCCCCTGAATCCACCGATGGCCGTATGGACCACCACCGTCGCCGCGAAGAAAAGCAGGGCCGTCTTGTAGTCGAGCCCCGTGGAGCCCTGGAGCAGCCGGGACGCCCCGATGAGCTGGGCGGCCATGGCCGCTATGAGGAAAAAGATGATGGACAGCGACGCGATGACGAGCACCGCGTTGCTCTCGTAGCGGGCCCGAAGGAAGTCGCTGATGGAGTAGGCCCCCGTCTTTCTGGAGACGATGGCGAACTTCTTGCCCAGCACCATCAGGGTGTAGTACCCCGTGGGGATCTGGGCCATGGCCAGGAAGACCCAGGCAAGGCCGTGGGTGTACGCCGTACCGGGTCCGCCGATGAAGCTGCCGGCGCTCAGATAGGTGGCCACCAGGGTCATGGCCAGCACGAAGCCTCCGGTGCCGCGCCCGCCGGTCATGTACTCCTCCATATACGCCGCGCCGCTCCCTCCTCTGCGGCGGCTGGCCTTGTTCACCAGGTCCATGGCGTAGAAGCCGATGAAGTACATGACCGCGAAGTAGCAGACGATGGGGAGAAGCGTGGACCACTGCACCGCGTTCATACCCGTCCCCCTCCGTTCCGCACGAACTCCTCGGCCTCCTCCGCCGTCATCGGGTCGAGGGGCATGTCGCGCATCTTCTTCTTCACGATGTACACCGTCGCCGCGATGGCGAAGACGGAGTTGACGATGCAGCTCACGAAAAACCACGTCGGGAAGCCCATGATGTAGGAGTAGCTCTCCACAGGGCCGCTCCCGAGGCCGTACCCCGCCACCGCCCAGATGACCAGGTTGACCAGCCCGAGGACGACGCCGTACCAGGCCTCCTTCTCGCACTCCCTGTAGCGGGGGTCCTCGGTAAATCCGAGCTCGTTCGTTTCAAGAAACCGCTTCTCCTCCATGATGCCGGTCCTCCCTCCCGCTCAATAGAGCTTGTCCAGGTCCACTTCCTTGTTGAAGCTGTACTCGTCGCTCGGGAATTCGCCGCTGAGCGCCTCCTTGTGGAACTGGTTCAGCCCGTCCACCATGACCTTCCGAACATTGGCGTACAGCTTGACGAACTTCGGCTTGAAGTCGCCGTACATGCCGAGGAGGTCCTGGGTCACCAGAACCTGGCAGTCCACGAAGGGGCCCGCCCCGATGCCGAGGATGGGGATCTTCACCGCCTCGCTGACGGCTTTGCCCACCACCTTCGGCACGCACTCGAGCACGATGGAGAAGGCCCCCGCCTGTTCCAGCTCCTTCGCGTCCTCGATGAGCTGCCGGGCGCTCTCCGGCGTTCCACCCTGGACCCTGAAGCCGCCAAGCTGCGTGGCGTTCTGTGGCGTGAGGCCGATGTGCCCCATGACCGATATCCCCGCGTCCACGATGGCGCGGACAAGGGGGGCATACTTTACGCCGCCCTCGAGTTTCACGCAGTCGCACCCCGTTTTCTTGATCATCCTCGTGGCGTTCTTCACGCCCTGTTCGATGCTCTTGTTGTAGGAGCCGAAGGGCATGTCCCCGACGACGAAGGTGTCGGGCGCTCCCTTGACCACCGGGCGGATGTGGTGGATCATGTCCTCCATGGTCACCGCCACCGTGTCCTTATACCCCAGCATGATCATGCCCAGGGAGTCGCCGACCAGGATGACCTCCACGTCGCTGTCGTTGACGATGGACGCCGTGGTGTAGTCGTAGGCCGTCACGTAGGCGAACTTCCTTCCCTCCTCCTTGTACCTCTTGAAATCGAGGATCGACATCTTCTTCTTCACGTTCTTCCCTCCCCTTTCGTCGTGATCGCTCCATACCCTGCTCTTCGCCGCCCCGGCAGGCGGATGCACCATGTTCAGCCCTTCGGGGCACATCTTTTCCTTAAGCGTCCCTCGACTACAGACTGGCAGGTCTCCCGGTCATCACTCCCGGACGCCGAGCAGCTCCGCCGCCGTCGCCGCCAGGATTGTCACGCCCGTGACGAGGTCGTCCAATGCGATATGCTCGTCGGACGTATGGGCCAGGGCCAGACGGCCTGGCCCGTAGACCACCGTGGCCTCCAGTCCTCCCTCGTGGACGGCGAACCGCTGGTCGTCCATGCCCGGGCTGACGTTCACGCCCATGTCCCTCCCCAGCACCGCTCGTCCGCAGGCCTTGAGCGCGTCGACGAGCCTCTGGTCCTCGTCGACCATCGTGGGGTTCGCCTCGACGATGGGCGTATAGCTGTACCCCAGGATGATGCCCTCCCGCACCAGGTCGTCGCATATGGCCATGATCTCTCCCCTCGCCCACGCCGCGCTCTGCTCGGGGATGAGCCGCCAGTCGAAGCTCGCCGTGCACTCATCGGGGATGGTGTTGACCTTCGACCCCGCCCGGATGGTGGTGATGCAGAGGGTGCTCTTCCTCGACCCCTCGGGGCTGACCGGATACCGGCTGACGGTCTCCAGCGCGGGGCGGATGCGCACGTCAATGCGCTCGAGGAGCCGTCTCATGCCCTCGATGGGGTTCAACCCCTTCGAGGGCATGCTGCCGTGGCTCTGAACGCCCCTGAAGGCGAGCGTGAACCAGAGGGTCCCGCGGTGGCCCAGGCAGATCATGTCGGGGTCGAGAGGCTCGGTGATGATGCAGTAGTCCGTGTTCTCCTTCGTCAGACGACCGCTTCGGACGAGGTACCCCATGCCCGTCTCGCCGCCCGTCTCCTCGTCGGGGACGGCGCTGGAGACGAAGGTCCCCTTCAGCTCGATGCCCGCGTGCTGAAGCACCTCGAGGGCGTAGATCTGGGCGGCGAGGCCGGACTTCATGTCGCTGGCGCCACGCCCGTAGACCTTGCCGTCGATGATCGCCCCTCCGTAGGGGTCCACGGTCCAGCCTCCACCGGCCGGGACGACGTCGTAGTGCCCTGAGAGGTGCAGCACGGGGCGCTTTTCCGTCCCCGCAAAGGTCCCGACGACGATATGCCTCGGCCACCCCTTCGACTCGTCGGCAAGGGCGGCAAGGTCCTCCTCGGGGACCTCCACGTACTCCACCTCGCACCCCAGGGATGCCATCTTCGCCCCGAGGAAGCGCACACATCGCTCGTAGTTTCGCCCCGGGGGGTTCTCCGTGTCGATGGCCAGAAGCTCGCCCAGGAAGGCCCCCATCTGAGGCCGCAGCGCCTCGGCCGACGCCCGGATTCGCGCGATCAGCCCATCGTTCATGCTCTGCCCTCCCGTTCGTATTCTACTCTTCCGTCGATTATGGTGCAGTCCACCCGGAGGGTGTGGATGTCCATGGGGTCGATGGCCAGGATATCGTCCGAGAGAACGATCATGTCCGCCAGCTTGCCCGGCTCCAGGCTGCCCTTGATGTGCTCTTCGAAGGAGGAGTATGCGCCGTTGTAGGTCGCCGCCCGGATGGCCTCCATGACCGTGACGCTTTGGGTCCTGTCGCACTGGACGTTCTGGCATCGGTCGTACCGGTTGACCGCCCCGTCGATGGTGTGGATGCCCTTGGGCCCCGACGGCGCGTCGCTCGCCAGCGAGCAGACGACCCCGGCGTCGAGCATGTTGCGGAGGGCCGCCATGTACCGGTTGCGTTCGCCGTAGAAGGTCATGTAGTTCGCCCCGATCATCTGGATCATGCCCGTGTTGATCGACGGGCAGATGTTCATGGCCGCCATGCGGTCGATCAGGTCCTGATCCACCAGGGAGCAGTGTTCGATGCGATGGCGCATCCCCCTGAACCTCTCGGGGCTCTCCCGGAAGCACCGCTCGTACCCCTCTACCATGAACTCCACGGCAAGGTCGCCGATGGCGTGGGCGGTGCACTGGCACTCGGCGTCCACGATCCGCCTGATGTAGTCCCAGACCTCCTCCCGTTCCCACCCCCGTTCGCGCACCAGCGCCGGGTCATGGGAGTAGGGCTCGCGGGTGGCGCAGGACGGCGCCCCCGACCCTCCGTCGATCATGAACTTGCTGGGCCCCACCCGGAAGTGCTCGTCGCCCAGGCCGGACATGAAGCCAAGCTGCATCCAGTGTTCGTTCTGCTCCAGAGAGAACTTCTTACCGAAGATGCTGTGGAGCGCCATGTTGACGCGAACCTTGAAGTCGCCATCGCGGCAGAGCTTCTGCATGATGTGGTAGGAGGTCGACCCGCACTCGCCCATGTCGCCGATGGAGGTGATGCCCGCCTCCAGAGCCTGCTGGTGCGACTTCATGGCCGCCGCCCTCTGCTGCTCCTCGGAGTAGTCCACCATGCCCCACAGCGCGAAGTGGGTATGGCCCCGCACCATGCCCGTGAGTCGTCCGTCGAGGACCTCGACCTCGTCCCTCGGGTATTTCGCGGCGTCCTGGGGCCGATGTACCTCGAGGTACTCCAGCGCCCGGGTATTGTACATGCAGATATGCCCGCCGCCATGCATGCAGTGCACCGGGTTGTCCGGCGCGACGCCGTCCAGCTCGTCGATGGTGGGGTGCCTTCGTTCGCCGGAAAAGAGCTCGGGCTCGTAGCCCATCATGGAGATCCACCGGCCCGGCTCTTTGTGCCGGACGGCGTCCTCGATCATGGCGAGCATCTCCTGCAGCGAACGGCAATTTTTGTTCGTCGTGTCGATCATCCCCGAATCGCGTTCCATGCCGAGAAGGCCGTTCAGGATGGGGTGGAAGTGCGTGTCATTGATGCCCGGCATGAGCGTCCGACCCTGAAGGTCCACGACGACCGTCCCGTCCGTCAGAAAGGGGCGTATCCCTTCGTCGCCGCCCACGTAGGCGATGCGGTTGCCCCGGATGCCGAGCACCTCGACGACGTCGTCCCGACCGTTGACCGTGACGACGCTCCCGTTCACAAGAGCCATGTCCAACCCGCAGCGCATCGTATCTCCGCTCATCGAACCCCTCCTTTCTTGCACCGCGCCAAAAACGTCGCCCTGTACGTCAGCATCTCCGGCGCACATCCAACCATTTGTACTCGAAGAGCCCGGGGTACCTTCGGAGAAGAACCAAGTGCAGAGGGCACCCCGTCGCCACAGAAGCGATCGTTCATGCTCGATCGGCCGTGCTTCATCGTCCCGAATGGCGGGACAATGTTGATCTATACGGACTGATCTCTCCCCTCGAATTATGAATAAAATTCTCTTCCTGTCAATCGAGAAACGATTTCGGGAACATGCTTTTATCGTATCGAATACGAGGAATCCCGATGACAAGCACCGCTATCGCTGACAGAACAGGAAAAGGAACTTCTTTCTTTAACCGTTCCACGTGGAACACCAGGCACGCTTCACCTGTCCTGTCCTGTCCTCTGCCAACCGGAGTCCTCGTCACGGATGCCCCCTCTATCTCGGGGAACAAGGTCACCTTGGCCACCGGGAGGGTACAATGCGCAGATCGATGCTGCGAGGGATGAGAGAGGGGGGACCGACAAAAAAGCGGATGGCCTATGAAATCGGAAAGGGCGATAGGCCTCCGATGCGAAGGACCTGAAATCGAGAAGCGAACGTGGGGACTGGGAGACATGGGCACAAACGCGGGAAAATATCCGAAGGGTTCCGCATGCGTGGTATTGGGGGTGAGGGGTTGTGTACGAGGAGGTTCGCGGCACCGATACACGGGTGAAATCAGGGACTGCTGTTCGGGGGCAGGAAGCCTCGACGTTCAAAAGCAACCTGCAGCGCCACGTCAGGGCTGCACCATGAGCGGTCCAGTTCAGAGGGGCACGTCCTCCTCCTAAGGAGAACGTGCCCCTCTGAACTTCGTCTTCTGCCCGATAGAGGCTGTTCTTACGCCTTCGCGTCCTTTTCAAGGGCCGGGAAGAGGACGGAGTTCTCCTTGAAGATATGGAGGAAGATGCTCTCCGTGAGGAGCCGCAGGTTCTCGTATGTGGCTCTGAACGTCGGGCACCCGTCCTCCGGGACGCGGAAGTTGTCCGTTACGCCCAGTATCTTCTTGATGATCTCGCCGGCTTCCTCGTGTTCGTCCTCGAGCTCGCGGACCTCTTTCAGCACCTCACTCGTCATCGATTCAGATTCGAAGGCGTGGAGGATCTTCGGGAAGACCACCTTATCCTCCTTGACGAAGTGGGCCTCCAGCTCGACCTTGAGAGCGCTGAACAGCCTGTGGAGCGTCAGAAGCTCCTCTCCGTGATTCTCGAAGTGGGCGATGAGGATGGTGTTGATCAGCCGGTCGACCTCGAAGAGACGCTGCCGCTCGGGTTCGTGGTGCACGGACTGAAGATGGCGGATCATCTGGGGCACCGTGTAGCGGAACACCTCTTCGTCGATGGCCTTCACCTTCTGGTGCTCCACCTTCGCAAGAAACTCGTCCATCTCCTGCAGAAAACGGTCTACATCGTACCCCTGCTCCTTTGCCGCGTCGCCGATCATATCCTTCCCGCCGCAACAGTAGTCTATGTTTTTTTTGTTGAAGAACGTCGTGATTTCGGGATGGGCGCGGATGATCTCGCTGATGGACGTATTTTGCATGGGAAAGACCTCCTCTTCTTTTATGGTGCTGCGAGATCATTATATGGAGGTCTTTGGGATAAAAATATGATTCAGATCAACTTTTACACCGTCGTAAGTCGGCTTTTATCCACTACCCGAATCTTCCTGTGCCCCTCCAGGGCGATCAATCCCTTCTCCTGAAGCGCGGAGAGCTTGCGATTCACCGTCTCCTTGGTGATTCCGAGGACGCTGCCCATGTCCTCCTGGGAGATCTGCACCAGATCGCTCCCCTGCCTCCGACTGTGCTCCGCCAGGTACATGGCGACCTTCTTCTCGGCGTTTCTGATGGAGAATATCTCAAGGAGCTTCCTGTCCTGATTCACTCGGGTGTTCAGGTATTCGATGATCTTCAACGCCATGCCCGGGTTCCGGAGGACGAGGCTGCGCAGCTTCTCCCCCTCGAGGAGGCAGACTCCCGTGTCCTCGAGAGCGATGCCGGTCTCCCAGCAGACGCTGTTCGTAAAGAGATCGTGCCCGCCGTAAAAATCCCCCGGCGACAGAAAGTCCAGAAGGATATCCTCTCCGTCAACCCCGTACCGGACAAGCTTCACCTTGCCGTACCGGACGATGAGCATCCGGTGCAGGGGCTCTTCTTCGCGAAAGAGCACCTCTTTCCTGGCGTACTCCTTATGTTCGATGAGGCTTGCCACCCTCTCGAGCTCGCCATCGTCGAGGCCCGAGAAGACGGGCACTCGTTTCACACAGGAACGATGGTTGTATTCGCAATCGCAGCGCACGTTTGTTCCGCCCCCTCGTCCGTTGCCGGTCATGAAACGTTCGATGCGAT